>CADAJM010000101.1 GCA_902788245.1 uncultured Eubacteriales bacterium
TGGTTGCGTGAAAAATGATGCATCAGCAGCTTTGCTGAAACTCTTGTACCTTACGACATTTACGTATGCCTCTATCTGTTTAAAATCCATGTGACCTCCACACTTTCCTATATTTACCTCTTTGCTTTTCCGATTACGTAGTCCTTCATATCGGAGGAATCAATTATGTCTGTATGCTTGATTCTCTTATCAAATATGCCCGCGAGTCCTGCCGGGATAGGAGCCCCGGTATGTTTGCGGCATGCTTCCATATTTTTTCTGTCACTGTCTGATACTTCCAGTCCGAGGGCAGACAGCACCGATGCGCAGAACTTGTATGGTGATGCGGTAGAAAGCACGACTTTAGGCACATCATCTTTGGAGTATTTCTCCATGCACGACCACGCGATAGATGTATGAGTATCCATCAGGTAGTGTTCAGTTTCGAATACTTCTTTGATAGCCACGGAGCCTTCTTCATCACTTGCGCAAAGTCCTGTAAATACTGATTGAATATCTGCAAGTTCATCAGACGTTATCTGATACTCTCCGGCCTCCTCGAGCTGTTTCATATACGAAACCGTGTGCTCTTCACCGCATATATAGTAGAGCAGTCTCTCGAGATTGCTCGATACGAGTATGTCCATGGAAGGAGATGTGGTCTTATAGAAATCCCTCTTTCTGTCATAATGACCGGTATTGATGAACTCGGTCAGCACGTCATTTTTATTCGATGCACATACGAGGCGTCTGATCGGAAGACCGATGCAGCGTGCGAAGTATCCCGCCATGATGTCTCCGAAGTTGCCGGTAGGGACTATGAAGTCGACTTTATCTCCGTCAGTGATGCTTCCCATATCCAGAAGCTGCCTGTATGCGGAGAAATAGTAGACTATCTGAGGCACGAGGCGGCCGATGTTGATGGAGTTTGCACTGGATAGAGACACTCCTTTAGCCGGCTTTGGAATCTCGCGGAAAATTTTCTTTACTCCCGCCTGGGCATCATCGAAGTTGCCGCGTATGGCGCAGGCTGTGGTGTTGCTTCCTGAATCCGTGACCATCTGAAGCCTCTGTGTCTCGGAGGTTCCGCCGTCAGGATAGAAGACGACTATGCTCGTGCCCGGCACATCGCTGAAACCGGACATTGCTGCGCTGCCTGTGTCTCCGGAAGTTGCGGTGAGTATCATAATCTCATCTGTCTCTCCGTTCATGTCGCGAGCTTTTGTCAAAAGGTTTGGCAAAGCCTGAAGTGCTACGTCCTTAAAAGCGGATGTCGGTCCATGATAGAGTTCGAGCACGTAAGAATCTCTGACCTTCGCAAGAGGGGTGATTAAATCCGACGAGAATTTGCCGGTATAGCTTCTCTCTACGAGCTCATCGATGACGTCGCTTCCGTAATCATCGAAGAACATATTCCATATATACTTGGCCATCCCTTTAAAATCGAGGGATGTTATCTCGTGATAATCTCTCTTGAAGTTTGCAAGATCAGCCGGCACAAAAAGACCGCCGTCTTCGGCCTGACCGAGAAGAACGGCTTTGGATGCACTTACTTCAATCTTGCTGTTTCTGGTGCTTACGTATTTGTTCATCATCTGTCTCCATATTGTTATTTAAGTATTTATCTTACGTTTATGCGCTAAATCTGTTATATTTAACGGGTAGTGCATTATTATAAAGAACGTAAGAATTATCAGCATTATCTATTATAGATTATTTAAGAACATATAGCAAAAAAATCTATAATACTATTCGGAAGGAAAAATAAGTATGTTAAAAGTATTGAAGTTTGGCGGATCCAGTCTCGCATCCAGCGAGCAGTTCGCCAAGGTAAAGGACATTGTCAAGGCCGAAAAGGAGAGGGAAGTGGTAATCGTATCCGCTCCGGGAAAGAGAGACAGTGCCGATAATAAAATCACCGATCTGCTCTATCTCCTGCATGCTCATATACGTTACGGCGTATCTTACGAGCCTGTTCTGGCCATGATTACAGAGAGATATGAAGAGATTAAGAAAGGCTGCGGCCTTACTACGGATATAGGAAAGTCCATCAAAGAAACCTTTGATAAAGTAGATAAAAAGACCAGTGCTGACTTTATTGCATCAAGAGGGGAATATTTCTGCGCCATCCTGATGGCGGAGTACCTCGGATTTAAATTCGTGGATGCAGCTGAATGGGTTGTATTTGACTACGACGGCAAAGTCAACAACGCGGCATCCGAAGAGAAACTCAGAGAGTTCAAGAAGGTATACGGACAGATAGTCACGCCGGGTTTCTACGGAGCATATACAAGCGGAGACATCAAAGTGTTCCCGAGAGGAGGCTCGGATATAACCGGGGCACTGGCTGCGGCTTATCTCAATGCAGATATATATGAGAACTGGACGGATGTATCGGGAATTCTCATGGTGGATCCGAAAATCGTCCCGGATTCAAAGATTATCGCGAGAGTCACATACGATGAACTCAGAGAACTCAGTTACATGGGCGCGTCAGTGCTGCACGAGGATACGGTTTTCCCGGTAAGGCTAAAAGACATTCCGGTGAATATCAGAAATACAAATGAGCCGGATGCGCCGGGCACCATTATAGGTGAACGATTCGAAGACGAACTCACGGAAGAGCACGAGAGGTTCATTACCGGAATTGCCGGAAAGAAGAATTTCTCGATTATCAATATATATAAGAGCAGAATAGGAGAGGATAAGATTAAACTTCTCAGAGAGGTGCTCGAGATATTTGACAGATACGAGATTCCGGTGGAACAGATTCCGAGCGGAGTAGATTCGTTCTCGGTGGTGTTCCCAAGCGAGAGCCTTGGTAACAGGCAGCACGATCTGATGCACGAACTCGGATCGAACGAGAGCATAGATGATTGCCAGTTGACCGAGGGCATAAGCCTCATAGCGATAGTAGGTCGCCAGATGGCATACAGGACGGGTATCTCAGGAAAGATATTCAAGACGCTCGGAGAGAACAAGATAAATATCAGAACGATAGAACAGGGTTCTGATGAGATCAACATCATGGTCGGAGTGTATAACGAGGACTTCGAAAGAGCGGTCAAGGTGCTCTATGACAGTTTTGCAAGATAATTAAGTGTACATACAGGAAAGGACAGAGAAATGAAAAAGTACAAAGTAGGTATCATGGGCGCAACAGGCGCGGTAGGACAGGAAATGATCAAGGTTCTCGGCGAGAGAAACTTCCCGATAGAGGAACTCAGATGCCTCGCAAGTTCGAGATCTGCAGGAAAGACACTTTCCACACCGTTTGGTGATGTGACAGTAGTTGAGACTGCGCCGGGAGCATTCGACGGACTCGACATCGTACTCGGTGCATCCGAAAATGATATAGCAGAAGCAAGCATTCAGGATGTATGACGACGTGCCGCTGGTAGTTCCTGAAATCAATGCAGAGGATGCTCTTAAGCACAACGGCATCATCAGCAACCCTAACTGCACGACCATCGTAACTCTCGTTGCTATCAATGCTATCGCTAAGCTTTCAAAGATTACGGGCATCTACGCTTCGTCATATCAGGCAACGAGCGGCGCGGGAGCTGCAGGTCCTGTCGAGATGTACGATCAATCCGAGGCTATTTTGAAAGCAAGAGCTGAGGGCGGAGAAGGAAACTCTTACGGAGCAAGCATTGATCCTAAGGTTTTCCAGTATCAGATTGCTTACAACCTCATACCTCAGATCGGAGGCTTCGGTGAGAATCTCTATTCAAGCGAGGAGATGAAACTTCAGAACGAAGGCCGCAAGATACTGCACCTTCCTGAACTCAAGGTTTCATGCACCTGCGTAAGGGTTCCTGTTGAGAGATCGCATGCCATTTCCACTTGCGTAATCACAGAGGACAGGCTCGAACTCGATGCCGTAAGAAAGGCTATTTCCGAGGCGCCGGGAGCTAAGCTCTACGACGAGCCGGATGACAAGAAATATCCTATGCCTCTTCTGACATCCAATCAGGACATCGTATATGTCGGAAGAATCAGACGCGACCTCGTAAACGAGAACGGCATCAACCTCTGGTGCTGCGGCGACCAGGTCCGTAAGGGTGCGGCTACAAATGCCGTTCAGATTGCAGAACTCTTGATTGAGAAGTAAGGAATCATATAAATGAGCAAAAAGATAAAAGTCGGAATGCTCGGAATAGGCAATGTCGGCAGGGGTACATATCAAGCTCTTGAGATGAACCGCAGCCTCATAGCCGAAAAGACCGGGCTGGACATAGAAATAGTCAAGATATTAAACAGAAGTCCCGAGAAGGACAGGGGAATTGAAATACCGAAGGAGAAATACACTGCAGATGTTCAAGAGATTATTGCTAATCCCGAAATCGACATTGTAGCAGAACTCATCGGAGGAATTGAGCCAGCGACGACATATATGGCAGAGGCTCTCGCGAATGGCAAACATGTAGTAACCGCAAATAAAGCTGCTATTGCCGCAAACGGTGAGAAGCTTGCCGCTCTCGCACAGGAGAACAAAGTGCTCCTCAGATTTGAGGCGGCTGTAGCGGGAGGAATTCCAATTCTCTCGTCACTTACAGGTCCTCTTTTATCCAACGAGTTCACACAGGTGCACGGCATACTCAACGGCACCACGAACTACATACTCACTCAGATGAGCATGTACGGAAAGAGCTACGAGGATGTGCTTAAAGATGCGCAGGAAAAGGGATTTGCCGAGGCTGATCCGACTGCGGATGTAGAAGGACTCGATGCGGCTAATAAACTATCAATCCTGATATCCCTCATCTTTGGTACGGCCGCTCTGCCTGAGGATATTCCTACGCGTGGCATCACAACTGTCAGCAATGTAGACATTCAGTATGCAGAGGACGCGGGCTACAAGATTAAACTGCTCGGAAGTGCAGAGAGAGTGGGAGATAAGGTATATGGAAATGTAGAGCCTGTGCTCCTTCCGTGCGAGCATCCGTTGGCATCTGTCAATAACGAGTTCAACGCCGTATTCGTAAACGGCAACGCTGTAGACGAGCTTATGTTTTACGGCAGGGGAGCAGGGCCTCTTCCGACGGGAAGCGCCGTGCTCGGAGATATCATCGACATGGCAGGAAAGACCGAGAAAGGCTCCGCTTTCGATATCGTGCCTAAACTCCGCTACGACTCGGATCTTAAGTTCGCGGGCGAGGGGAGCAGCAAGTACTATGTAAGGATGGCTGTTCCGGAGAAGTCGGGTATACTCGGTAAGATAACGACCATATTCGGAGAGCACGACATAAGTATCGAAGTTATTCGCCAGGAGGCTGCATACGAACTCGACGGCGAACAGGTCGTATCGCTCATCGTGATACTCTTCCGCACAGAGAAATCGAATCTCATGAAAGCGCTGGATAAGATCGAAAAATCAGATGCGATTCACTCAGTTGAAAACATCATGAGAGTTGAATAGTAAAAACAAATCGGACGGGCATTCGCCCGTCCGTTTACTTCCTTGTATTCTGTTGTCCGGCTTACTTGCACTCCGTATCCTTGTGCTACCGGTTTGCCGAGACCCTGTTACCATTTGCAACAGGACGGTGGTCCCCGCGATTACTGCTTCTCTGTTTTAGGCTGTCCTACCAAACTACTGCGGTATATTGGTGCTCCGTCTTGCGCACTTTCTGTCGCCTTTACAGCAGGCTAGCCTTGCAGTGCCTTTTAGCGGAACAGCCCTTTCTTAAAGATTCCCATTGGTCTGTCCTCCGATTTCTGCGCCCCCGGCGCTTTTTCTATATAATCCGGCTTCCCCATATCCGCAACACTCTTCCGCTGCGGTGCCGGTTCCTTGTTTCTTCTTGATGTTTGTATTGTACACCTATCAAAACAATTGTGCAATAGCAATAATGTTTTTGTTTGTTTTTTATTGTGAACCAACAAAAAATAAGAGAGGGGTCTAAGAGCGTAATGCATACATATTATACAAAAGATGTGGAATTATAAGGGTTTAAGCCATATAATGGTAATGTTATGACATTAAAGGAATTCTTCGAGCAAAATCCAAAAGCGGCGATTGCATTTTCCGGCGGAGTGGACTCATCGTATCTGCTCTCGGAAGCGGTCAGGCTGGGCGCGGATGTGAAGGCTTACTGCGTGCATTCGGAGTTTCAGCCTGCGTTTGAACTAGGTGATGCGAGGCGCGCGGCAGAGCAGGCCGGAGCAGAACTTGAGATAATAGAACTCTCTGTGCTCGGAGATGATGCCATCACTTCAAATCCTGAGGATAGATGCTATCACTGCAAAAGGCGCATCATGGGAGCAATCAAAGAGGCTGCTTTTGCCGACGGATATGAGCTGATACTTGACGGGACTAATGCATCCGATGATGCAGATGACAGACCGGGCATGAGAGCACTCAAGGAGTTTAATATAAAGTCGCCGCTCAGGGAGTGCGGCATTACTAAAGATGAGGTAAGGAAGGGTGCCAAGGAAGCGGGACTCGATGTATGGGATAAGCCGGCTTATGCCTGCCTTGCCACAAGGGTTCCGACCGGAGAAGAAATAACTGAGGCAAAGCTCAGGAGCGCGGAAAAAGCTGAGTCGATAATGTTCGACATGGGCTTTAGGGATTTCAGGGTCAGATGGCGAGGACACAGCGGTCTTGTACAGGTGACAGCGGATCAGTACGAAGAGGCTCTGGACAGAGAGCAGGAGATACAGACTGCGCTCGGCAGATATTACGATTATATAGAGATAGACGAAAATACGAGATAGGAAAGGGAAGATATGCACGGACATCACATGCATGAGGAGATAGATGTTAAGGCCATACTTGAGGCGGTGGAGCGCGGAGAGATTACGGCTGACGAAGCACTGACTCAGATTAAACTCAAACCGTACGAGGACATCGGATATGCCAAAGTTGATCTTCACAGAAAAGTGAGGCAGGGCGTGGCCGAGGTTATTTACGGTGCGGGAAAGACGGCCGAGCAGATAATCGGAATCATCGAATCGATGACACATGCGGGCCAGCAGTGCGTGCTTATCACAAGGCTGGATAAGGAGAAATCGGATGCAGTCGCTCGGGGCGCCGATGCGGCCGGCGTTAAATATACTTATCATGAGGCGGCGCGCATAGGCGTCGCAGGCGAGGCGCCTGCAGCCTCCGGGCTGGGACGCATAGTTATTGCGACCGGAGGCACGAGCGACATTCCAGTCGCCGAGGAAGCCGCGGTAACGGCAGAGACCCTCGGAAACGAAGTGCTGAGACTTTATGATGTCGGCGTTGCCGGAATACACAGACTGCTCGACAGCAAAGAAGAGATAATGAAAGCGAGCGTGGTAATCGCAATAGCGGGAATGGAAGGCGCACTTGCGAGCGTGGTCGGCGGCATAGCTGACTGCCCTGTTATAGCCGTCCCTACAAGTGTCGGATACGGCGCTGCATTTGAGGGGCTTTCCGCTCTTCTGTCCATGCTCAATTCCTGTGCGAGTGGAGTTTCGGTTGTAAATATAGATAACGGGTTTGGGGCCGGATATATGGCTCATATGATCAACCATATGGAGGCTAAGAGATAATGAAGATGTACATAGGCTGCAGCATGGGGGCTGCGGGAGATATGCTGACGGCAGCATTGCTCGAACTGATGCCGGATAGAGATAAAGCAGTGGCTGAACTTAACGCACTCAATATTCCGGGCATCAGATACGAGGCTTCGGATGATGAAAAATGCGGAGTTAAGGGAACACACGTCAGCGTGACATATAAAGGCGAAGAAGAAATAACCGAGGACGTGCATGCACATGCTGAGGCTGAGAGCATCGCACATGATGCTCATGTCGGCGAGGCGCATCTCCATGAGGTCGGCAGTATGGATGCCGTGGCTGATGCGGCGGCCGATCACCACCATCATTCTCATACACATAACACGCTGGAGGACATCGAAAGAATCATTTATTCAATCAATGCGTCCGACAGCGTCAAAGAGGACATAATCGGAGTATATGAAATCATTGCCGAGGCTGAGAGCATCGCACATGATGCGCCTGTCAGCGAGGTGCATTTTCATGAGGTCGGCAGCATGGATGCCGTGGCTGATGCGGCGGCCGTCTGCTACCTTATGGATAGAATAAGGCCGGACGCCGTGGCGGTATCGGACATCCATGTCGGCACAGGCCTTGTTAAATGCGCACACGGTATACTGCCTGTGCCAGCGCCTGCGACAGCAAATATACTCGCAGGCCTGCCGACCTACGGAGGCGAAGTCGAAGGCGAGCTCTGCACACCGACCGGAGCCGCTCTTCTGAAATACTTCGGGACTGAGTTTGGCGGCAGATTTAATATAGATGAGCTCACCAAGAATAAAACAACCACAATAGGACGCGGTATGGGACGCAAAGATTTTGAGCGTCCGAACTGCGTAACAGTCATAGTTAATGACGGGAGATAAAATGAAAGACAGAATTTGCGAATTTGAATGTAATATCGATGACATGACGGCTGAGGAATTAGCCTATGCGGCTGAGCGCCTGATGATAGAGGGTGCCAAAGACGTAACGCTCACACCGATTCAAATGAAAAAAGGCCGCCCGGCAACCCTTCTGACTGTGATGTTTGCAGATGATGAAGAGGAAAAAGACAGGATGGCCCGCCTTCTCTTTCAGTACACGACCACCATCGGAATCCGCGAAGTCGTATCCGAGAGATATGTTCTTGACAGAAAAGAAGAGAGCGTCGAGACACCGTATGGCAAAGTCAGATACAAGATAGTATCGGGATACGGTGTAAAGAGAGTAAAGCCTGAGTATGACGACCTTGCAAAAATCGCAGATAAACGCCACATCAGCATAGCTGCAGCCCGAGAACTTGTGCAGCCATACATATACAGACTGATAGACGAAGGAGAACTCAAATATGTCTGATGAACTGAGAAAGAAACTAAAAGAAACGACGGATTTCCTGAGAGCGAAAGGCATAGAAAACCCTGAGATCGGAGTCATACTCGGCTCCGGTCTTAATGACTATGCAGACCGCATGGAAGCCCCTCTCATTATCCCATATAACGATATCCCGAATATGCAAGCGGGCAAACTGTCAGACCACAGAGGCCAGCTCATATACGGAGAGATAAAAGGAAAGAAAGTCATACTA
>CADAJM010000102.1 GCA_902788245.1 uncultured Eubacteriales bacterium
CAACAACGGTCTTCTCTGAAATCTTCTCAATCTTACCTACAATTCCACCGATTGTGATGATTTCATCTCCGACCTTAAGAGCTGATCTCATCTCCTGGTCGGCTTTATCTCTCTTTCTCTGCGGTCTGATCATCATGAAGTAGACGATTGCCACAAATACTACCATCAAGATTAAGCTAGGTACAGGGCTGCTTGTATTATTCATAATTCCCTCCGTCACATCATTTAGTTTAGCAACTGGTGCCGGTGGTGGGGGTCGAACCCACACGATATTGCTATCACGGGATTTTGAATCCCGCGCGTCTGCCAATTCCGCCACACCGGCGCATGGCAAATTTTGGCTAAAATAAATGGTGTGGATGACTGGACTCGAACCAGCACGGTTTCACCCACATGGCCCTCAACCATGCGCGTCTACCAATTCCGCCACATCCACACGTCACTTGCCAATTATAAACATCGAAATCATAAAATGCAAGTATAATTCATAAGTTTTTTAGCTTTCTTAGGATTTTATCAGAGAAAATGAACAAGAGCGTCATCAACAGAGCGCTCAAGCTCTGCAAGACTGCCGTTATTATATATTACAAAATCCGCGGCTTCTATTTTTTTATCCTCGTCTTCTTGCGTATCCATAATGAGTTCCGCCATCTTCTCATCCATATTATCTCTTTCGGCGAGCCTTTCTTTTCTGATGTTTCTGTCCGATGTAATTACCCAGACGGCATCATAATCATCCTGAAGATTCTTTTCGAAGAGAAGTGGTATGTCGTAAAACAGTATCTTATCTCCTGCCGCGGCTCTCTCCTCTTTTATTTTGTTGATATCGGATATCACTACATCGGTTGTGCCTGCTTCGAGTATCATGAGTTTATCAGGATTCTTAAATACGAGATCTCTCATGGCGGCTCTGTTAAGACCACCGTCTTCATCCAGATAGTCAGGACCGAAGTGCTCTATAATAAACGGCATGGCTTTGCCGCCCGGAGCAGTCATCTCTCTGGACATCTCATCTGCATCTATTACGGTATATCCGAGACTTCTGAGATAATCTGAAGCAACGGTTTTACCTGATGCAATTCCACCTGTAATAGCTATGTTCTTCATATATCAACCTCACTGATTATAAAGCGCGAATATCACTTACTTTATTTTAACTCATACCAGGTATCGGCACTGTGTATATCACATACGAGATCTACCGCAAGATCAGCCGCACTGCGCATGCAGGAATCCAATAGTTCTTTAACATCTTCCGATTCACTCTTCGGTCCCTCGACAATAAGTTCATCGTGTATCTGAAGTATAAGCCTGGATTTAAGTCCTTGCTTTAGTATTTCACGGTGAACACTGTTCATGGCAATCTTAATAATATCTGCTGCAGTTCCCTGAATCGGAGTATTCATAGCAAGCCTTTTGGCGGCTTCTCTTTCCATGAACCTGCTTGATGCAAATTCAGGTAGTTGTCTGATTCTACCGAAATAAGTGGATACTTCCCTTTTAGTCTCGCCTTCTTTAATGCGATCATCCAGATACTTCTTAACAGCCTCGTGCTTTTCGAAATAATCGTTAATATACCTCTGACCTTCACTTCTTGAGATACTTAGACTTTCACCGAGGCCAAAACCGCTCATCCCATACACAACTCCGAAATTTACAGCCTTAGCCTTGGTTCTGTCAAGCACGCTTACATCTTCCTCAGCTATACCAAACACTCTGGATGCCGTAGACTTGTGTATGTCTTTGCCTTCCCTGAAGTCTTTAATAAGTGATTCGTCGCCGGAAAGAGCTGCTAAAATACGTAGTTCAATCTGCGAGTAATCTGATCCTGTGAGTATGTTATCGTCCGAAGATGTAATGAAGGCTTTTCTGATAAGTCTGCCGTAATCATCTCTTATCGGTATGTTTTGAAGGTTTGGTTCAGTGCAGCTAAGTCTTCCTGTAGCTGTAACGGTTTGGCGGAAGTGAGGATGAACTTTTCCATCCTTCCCTATAAGAGGCAACAATCCCTCTACATATGTGCTGTTGAGTTTTGCAAGTTTCCTGTACTCGAGAACATCCGAAACTATCTGATGCTCATCTTTCAGCTTATCAAGTATATCCGCAGCAGTGGAATATGAGCCTGTTTTGCTCTTTTGCTTTGGATATGGTATGTGCAATTCGTCAAACAGAATATGTCCCAGCTGTTTAGGTGAATTAATATTAAACTCCGTTCCGGCAAGTTCGTAGATGTTCTTCTCAAGTTTTTCAATTTCAGCTACGAGTTCCTGTCCGATAGTTTTTAATACATCAGAATCGCATTTGATGCCTTCATATTCCATCGCAGCAAGAGTTGATATGAGCGGCATTTCACAATTGCAAAACAGCTCCTTAAGTTTCTCTGAACCTTGCAAGAGCCTATCTTGTTCACTTTCGACTATTGAAGAAAAATACGCTCTTCTGAGGCAGTCTTCGGCTGTGAGATCAGAGCTCTCATAATTCTTGTCATCGCTGAATATTTCGATATCTCTGTCATCACATGCCATGCCCATATGTCCAAGAAACATTCTTTCAAGCGAGTATTTCTGCGCAGTCGGATTTAAGAGATACTCACAAATCTGGACATCGAATCTGCACTGATAGTCGTATTCATAAACATGTCGGAGTGAGTATGATACTTTTTGGAGACCGCAACCTGATAATCTATATCCTTTCTCAACTATTTGTGCGCAGGCTGCCGACATCTCTATAGGAGAGTTTTCAATCAAGCAAGCCGTGTTATTCAAGCTGTTGAAAAGCGCCATAGATGTAATCGAAGGAATATCCGCATGTGAATTATCAGTAGCAATTTCAATATATAAATTGCATCCTTTTGATGCCTCACCGAAAAACTCATCCATACTCAATCTTTTGAGTTCAGAATACTCCTCATTTAAGTCGTTCAATAGTTCTTCTTGCTTTGATGAATGGCGCGTCCCGCTGCCCTTTTCTTCAAGCTGTTTAATAAACTGATTGAACTCTAAATCCGTGTAAATATCGATAAGTTTACCGAAATCCGGATCAGTAAACTTGAGGTCTTCCCAATTATAATCTATAGGAGAATCGGTATTGATGGTTGCGAGCCACTTTGAGAGCCTGGCTATATCCTTGCTCGATCTGATGTTCTCTCCCATTTTGCCCTTAATCTCGTCAGCATGATCCAGTACGCTTTCAAGACTGCCGTATTCATGAAGTAGTGCCAGACCTTTTTTCTCGCCTATTCCGGCAATTCCCGGTATATTATCCGAGCTGTCACCCATCAGACCTTTAAGATCTATGAACTGAGAAGGTGTAAGTCCGTATCTTTCGTTCATTTTATCTATGTCATAGATGTCGAATTCACTCAGGCCTTTCTTTGTAATCAAAACATTGACATTCTCATCAACCAGTTGCAGTTCGTCCTTATCACCTGTAATTACAAGAGTGCTCAGGCCTTTTTTACCGGCATCAGAAGCCACCGTACCGATAATATCATCGGCTTCGTACTTTTCTTTCTCAAGAACAGCTACGTTCATAGCCTCCAAAACCTGATGCATCAACGGAATTTGGGCCAATAGTTCGGGCGGTGTCTGTTGACGACCGGCTTTATACTCTTTGTACTCTTCATGCCTGAACGTACCGCCTTTCATATCAAAGGCAACGGCTATGTATTCAGGTTCGTAATCTTTTATGATTTTGTTGAACATATTAACAAAGGCAAACACGCCTTGAGTGTGTATGCCTTTAGAATTCACCATCGGCCGCATCGCGAAATATGCGCGAAACAGCAGACTGTTACCGTCGATTAATACTACTTCTCTCATTTCTTGATAATATCGCAGGCTGCAGGGAGTCCGTATGCGCTCTTTGCAGAGGTACCGGCATCAATTATCGCATACTGAAGTACATCGGTCGAAAGAGCCGCAAAAGCATCGAAATTAACTTCAGCCTTATTGGTTGTCAGAACAAAAATCGTATCTCCATCCATCGTTCCGTGCACAGGCTTAATCGACCTTGCATAGGCATCATGGAGTATGGAAGCGAGTTTATTGGCCTGGGACTTTGTCATTTTGGCATTAGTGATAAGGCATGCAATCGTCGTATTAAACGAAATATCATAGCCCATATCATCATCATCTGCAAAAGAATCAGGCTCAAATCCTGAGTCAGTTTCAGTCTCTTCTTTGATATTCGTCATTGAAGGGGTAAATCCTGATGATTCATCAGGGTCTGTATTTTGAGCGTTTTCTATTTCAGATTTTGATAATTGTCCGGTTACCATCATATCCGATGTATAGAAATCCGTAATCGATTCTAAATAAACATCTCCGAATTCAAGATCTGCGGAATTATTGTCGGATGAAGCCTCAGCTTCACCGATAATAGCAGCATCTTTAATCTTGCTGCTAAAAGCATTTCTGATTGCGTCTGCAATTTCTGCTTTGTTATAGGACTTTGTATCCCTTCCGAATTGATTCGCATCAGTCGATTGATCTTTGTTTTCATCAATATCCGTATAATTATGAACCATGGTTTTGAGGGATTTGATACTTCCGTATATCTGATCACCTTCCTCGGTTCTGAGGCCTGCTACGATGTTACCTGCGCCGTTATAGATGTCACCCATGGCGTTTACGGCAACAACGGCTCCTACCTGCAGATAGTAATCACCGCAGGCAAATGTTCCGAGACCGGATTTCATGGCTCTGTTCATACCCTTAAACTTGCCGACGCTGGCTCCGGTTCCGGCGCCTCTGTTACCATGCTCAAATTTACCTTCATAAGCGTTTTTGACGGCTTCTCTGCCCATTTCTACATCAGGGAACACCGATGAGTCGCCTACGCTTAAATCAAAAAGAGATGCTCCGCAAACAATAGGGACTTTGCCATAGCCGGTATCAAAACCGAGTCCCCTATCCGAAAGCTCTCTCATCACACCGGATGCAGCTTCAAGACCGAAAGCAGATCCGCCTGAGAGAACAACTGCATTGATTGCGTTAATTGTGTTCTCGGATTTAAGCAGGTCTGTTTCTCTTGTAGCAGGGCCGCCACCCCTTACATCGACTCCACCTATAGCGCCGTCCTCACATACTATAACGGTGCAACCGGTTCCTTTGTCGATGTTTTCGGCGTTACCTATCTTAAAGCCTTCGATGTCATTGATGTTGATTATTCTGATTTTCATAAATTACCCCAAGACCTTAATTCTTTAAAAAAACCCGGAATACCGTTCGGCCTTTAATTGACGCCCTATCGAATTGATAAGGTGGGTACTCCCTAAGCATGGCCTCTGTAGTCCCCTCACGAGGGCTTTACATAACGCTTCCGCATCGGAATCCCTTTAAAGAAGTGTAGGTTCAATTAAGAAGACCTAAACGTATATTCCAGGAAAATCTCATTATTCCAAATCGAGATCGCAGTTAAAGTATACTTTCTGAACGTCGTCGTTTTCCTCGAGAGAATTGATGAGTTTGGTGAGCGATTTAATTGCGTCTTCGTCGCTTACATTGGCTTCCATTGAAGGAATTTGTTCAACTTCTGCTTCGAATATCTCGTATCCGGCATCCTTGATGGCCTGATGAACATCATTGAAAGCCGACGGTTCGGTGCGAATCTCGAAATTATCCTCATTGACTATCATGTCTTCGGCACCTGCATC
>CADAJM010000103.1 GCA_902788245.1 uncultured Eubacteriales bacterium
AGACTGTCGATGACTGGATCATCGGGATCCTGTCGGAGACTGTCTGCTTTTTCCGAGTTAAGAGGCTGCCACATTTATCCAAATGCGACAGCCCCATTTCATTATAGCCGAGGAAGATCCCGCCCTTGTCACTTATCTGTGTGCTCGGACAGTTTAGTCGAACCGCATTTCGGACATCTTTCGAGCCTCTCGGTAAAAGTTGCACCACACTTCCTACAATAAACTCTTATAAGCCTGCCACCTGCAACTTTCTCAAGGTCTTCATTAGAAAGATTATCAATATTCTCCTTCAGTTCTTCTATTCTTTTCTCGTCACTCATTTTGAGGCCTCCTCTTTGTATGATGTTATATATGTTATTTTATATATAAGGCTGTCCAATAAAGGCTGTTTTTATTAGCCGTCTCTAATATTATACACCTTTCGATATTAATTGAGACATTTTAAGAGAAGTTTTTCACCAATCCAATATTAAATATAGCCGGCCCTTTTCATTCGTTGACTTTTAGCTCAATATCGTGTAACATAATCGGGCTGTGAAAAATACGCGCTCTTAGCTCAGCTGGATAGAGTGTCTGACTACGAATCAGAAGGTCGGGGGTTCGAATCCCTCAGGGCGCACCACGAAAATCCGCAAACCGTTGCAAATACTGGAGTTGCGGGTTTTTCATTTTCCTGAAGAATCCCGTTTTTTGCCATTTGCCCACATTTTTGCCCACAAGTTTGTGGGCAAGTTCTTGAGGCAGTACTACTATCACATCAGGCTTCTCTCCAGGAGCTCTACTGCTGACTTACGTGACTTCTCAGTAACATGAGCGTAAGTGTTTAGTGTTATCCCTATGTCAGAATGTCCCATCAGCATTTGCAGATCTTTGAAGTTCGCTCCGCTCGCCACCATATTAGATCCGTAGGTGTGTCTGAGACCATGCATATGAAATGGTATGGTTTTCAGATTATCCTGTATCAACTTGTTGCAGTTTTTCAGGGTCTGCACCGTGACGAGTTCTCCGTCTTCCTTCCTGCAGACGAATTCTAACGGAATCATCTTCAGGTCCGGTTGCGCCTCGTTTAGCATCATGCCATGTCCCACTCTACTTCCGATTATTCCACTATCAGTGTGGATATCCGTGAAGATGAGATTATGCTGTCTGCCGTTAATGCTCTGAGCCTGACAATAGTGTTTCTGGTAAAGTTCTCCATACAGTTTTCTGTCACGTTCCTGCGAGGCCTTGGCATTGCTTAGAATAGTTGCCAGCGTTTCTCCGAAATCAACTATTCTTTGCTTTCCGTTTTTTGGTGCTTTGAGCTCCCAGCACTTGGTCCGAGAGTTTTTGAACATAGATCTTCGCACTATCAGTTTATGACCCGGTATGTCTACATCATCCCAGCACAGACCTGCTATCTCTCCTGCACGTAATCCTGTGTAATAGGATATTTGTATCGGAAGAATCATATACTTGTAGTTTGCTCCGAAGCTGTTCGTATGCGATCCGAGAAAGTCTATAATCTCCCTGTACTCATCATGAGTAATTATCTCGAGTTTATCTGATTCACTGCCGAAGATATCTGCCTCTGCTATTTTCTTCCGCTTCTTCACATGCTGCATAGGACTCGCTTTCAGATACTCCTTTGGGTACACTGCAAATTTGAATATACCGTTGAGTACTATGAAATGTTCCTTCATTGAGCTGGCAGAATATGCATGCTTTATTTCTTTGCCATTCTCGTCATACTCTCCGAAGTATTTCTCATCGACATATGCCTGCAGAGCCTCAACAGTCACCTCTTTGAGCTTCATCTTTCCTATCCTGTGACTGCGTATATGACTCATCACATTACGATAGTTATCTATGGTAGAAATAGCTCGACTGCTGGGCTCTATCTCGGTTGCGTACCATTCATCCATTAGCTGACTTACGCTTATGTTACCGGGATCAATGAGCTTTCCGCGTTCGTTGTACTCATCAATCGCCTTTCTCAGCATATCTTCCGTCTCGCGTTTGGATTTGGTTCCTACGAACTCGTGCATCTTCATCGTGCCATCAGGCTCTTCCATTCTGAATCTGTAGTAGTACTTGTTACCTCTCTTTCTTACGCTTCCCTCTTGATAAGATGTTTTATGTTTCAAAAGATCCTCCTATTCCGGCAGAACCTTTTGTGGGTAAAGATATGTTTTGCTTAGGGGTATATCGTTCTCACAGCCAGTGCCGCCTATTATAAATCGTATAAGTCGAGCAGAGCTTTCATCCGACCCTGTGCAAGCTCAGGATTATGTGCATAGTTTCTGAGAAGCTCACTTATCTCATAAAATGTATTAGCCGTGTGCATGATTTCTCTAAGGAAGGAAACCGCGTTGAATTCATCCGCAGACTCAAAGCCGATAGTCAGAGCCAGCTCTTCATGATCTTCTTCTCCGGCATATCTGTGGCAGGCAATTGTGAAAGACTTTGCAAACTCCTCATACTCCGCAAGAAGTAGGAGCAGAAGGTTCTCTGCAAACTCGTTATCCTTTGCCTTTATGCCAAGTGGCAATGCGTTCTTGGCCTTCTCCATATAATCAATAATCTGTAGTGTTCTTTTATCATTCACTTCGGACTGGTAGTCGTCCGTCTCTCCTCTGAGATATTCCGGTGTTACGTGAAGAGCTGTGGCAAGGCCCTCAATTACCAAGCGCTTTGTGTTATCAATAACGCCCTTCTCATATCTCATAATAGTAGACTTGTTTACATCGAGCTTCTCTGCCATATAGTCAAGCGTAAGCCCGAGTTCTTTTCTTCTTGCTTTTGCACGTTTACCTATAGTCTTTCTTAGTTCTGTATCATGCATTGGGTTGCACTCCTTTTCTGTGCTCTGCGTTCGAACCGCAGTTTATTCGGAACATTTTCCACATAGAATATACCACTATTTTTGGATATATGCAATATGCAATTTATTATTTTCTGTTATTGTTGCTTTTTGCTTGACATTAAATTCAAAAATGATATTATATCAATGAAGATAAGTTGCATAATGCAACGTAGTGATTCGCACATCATGTGCAGAAAGGAGGGTCCATATGGCAGAGAAAATCGCACTGACTGTAGAAGAAGCAGCCGACTTCACCGGCATAGGCAGAAACACCTTAAGGCAGCTAATCCGCGGGGATATGATCCCAACCCTGAAGATTGGGCGTAAGGTCCTAATTCGAACCGAAGACCTGGATTCTTTCCTTGTCCTCAACAGAAACAACAATCTCAGAAATCCCGCCGAGATTCAGCCACTTAGGCAAAACTAAAAGCGGCCCAATACCGAGCCGCTGATGTATCGGGATATCCGGCCGGAGCCACGATATACCTCTAAGCAACACAAGTATATCACACGGCTCCTCCGGATTGCACAACAAATTTGGAAGGAGACGTTATGAGAACATGCCATTAATACCTATATCAGCAGACAAACTTTACTATAAACCGTTCAAGCCGTGCCGTGCGCTGGTCGAGGGAATAATTCCAAAAGGCCTTACCGTGTTGGCCGGTACCTCAAAGATTGGCAAGAGCTGGATGATGCTGGATCTTGCAATCTCGATTGCATCCGGCACATCATTTCTCGGAAGACCTGTTAAGCAGGCAGGAGTGCTCTACCTGTGCCTCGAAGATACAGAGCAGCGCATCCAAAACAGAATGTATGAACTTGTAGATGAAGCTCCTCCGGGTCTCTACTTCAGTATATGCAGTGACAGACTCGGAGCGGGTTTTACAAGAGATGTTGTAAATATGCTTAAGGATCATCCGGACATAGAGCTCATCATTGTAGACACACTTCAAAAGATCAGACAGTCAGATGATGGATCAGGCTCCGGGACATACAGCAAAGACTACGAAGAGATTGCAAAGATAAAAAAGATTGCCGATGTTAATGACAAGTCCATCATAGTGGTTCATCACCTTCGTAAGCAGAAGGACAAATTCGATCCGTACAACGAGATATCCGGATCCACTGCCATAAGTGGTGCAAGTGACACCAATATGGTTCTGAAGAAACCGGAGGGATCACGGACAGCAGAGCTGTACATCCGAGGCCGTGATGTAGAAGAGAAGAAGTTCATTCTCGAGTTCGAGCATCCGAGGTGGAAAGTCATTGATGAGATCGGAGCAAACGAACTGGCTGAGAAGTCGGTGCCGGGAGTGCTCTATCAAATAGCATGGCTTGTAAAAGAATACGGTAGATGGTCAGGGTGTGCAAGCGAGCTGCTCAATCTGTTAGACGATCACAGCATAGCACCAAACAAGCTCATGCAGAAGATTACCCGTCACTACTATGATGTTTTTCACCCTATGGGTATCAGCTATGAGCAGAAGCGTGAAGCGGGCCTAAGGCGTATCACCTTCACCTACAATCCCACCGAGGACACTACGCTACAGGATGACTCAGGTGATGACGATAGTGACGGTAGTGACGGTAATGTGGGACACCCCACATGCAAAGTACCGTCACAATCGTCACTGTCTCAGAAAGCGGTAGCCAATACCTGTGTATAGCCACAGGTATTGCCATAAGGACAGCCTGAAAGCCTGTCCTTAAGAATAGCGAGCATAGGCTATGTATCGCCATCATAAAAATGGCCATACGCACATAGCCGCGCTAATGCCACATCGTGGCAATACCGGGAGGGGCTCTGTCCCTGCAACCCCGATCATAAAATAGGTACCTCGCAATGTATCGTCATTATCGTCACTATCGTCATAAAAGGAGGAAAAAAGAATGGCAAACAGAGAAAGAAATGTAGGAATTAACATCAGAGTTACGCCGAGTGAGAAGAAAAAAATCTCTCACTACGCAAAGAAATGTCGACTGACTGTGTCAGAATATATCAGGAAAGTTGCTGTCAGAGATGAACCGAAAGTGTTTATTCCGAAAGAAATCGAGGACAGTTTTCTCAGAATAAGATCAGTTATTCGAGATATGGAAGAAGACAAACTCATGGAGACCGATCCTGTTTCGAGACAGATTCTCACATATTATTCGTCAAATCTTCTCAAGATTGCAATCGATACCGTGCAGCTTATGAGAAATGGCAATGCAAATTCGGAGGTGGAATCTGATGGCAACGACTAAAATCTGGACGGTAAAGTGCAGCATGAAAAAGCTTATGGACTACGCGACCAATCCGGATAAGACAACAGAATCTGATCTTGAAGCGGTCATCGATTATGCAATGAACGGAGAAAAAGTTGCAAGCCTAGATGAGAAAGCCTGGTATGTGTCCGGAGTAAATTGCTCATCAGATACGGCTCTTGATGAAATGATGAGCATCCAAAAGCATTTCGGAAAGACTAATGGCAATGTCGCTTATCACTGCTATCAATCATTTAGGCCGGGGGAAATCACCCCTGAGGAATGTCACAGACTCGGAGTTGAACTTGCCCGTAGGATGTGGGGATCGGA
>CADAJM010000104.1 GCA_902788245.1 uncultured Eubacteriales bacterium
GTGTAGTCATGTTACTACCCTCCATAAGTATGATTTGTATAACTAATTATACTCAAGAGGAGCTTGCCGTCAACAAAAAAGGGCGCTACCTTATTAGGAAACGCCATCTCGGTGGACTAGGTTTATTCGAAATATCGTCTTCTAAATCGTATTCATCTAATATGTTCACAGTCTCGACATGAATCGTACGACACCCAAGAAATACAATTTGCCTTTTTCAAAAATATGTCGTACCTGCCATGATAAATACAATCCCTTTTTCTTTAAACTCGGATCACCGACCACGCTTCTGTCAGTCTTTCCAGCGACCACTGTGCATTTGCGGGACTTGTTGACGGAAGACATACTGCTTCCCGTTTTATGACCGGCTCTATGTATTTTCTAAACAGGTCGTGCGACTTGCGGCCGTTGCAATAAATCTGCTCAATGCTGCAGTTACTGAGGATGATACTGATATCATTAGCCTTAGCGTTCCTGATGCTGGCATCTGAAGAGCCGTTGATCTCACAGCTTGCTATCGAGTCCCAAAGTGCAAGGTCATGGCTGATAATCAGTTCTTTCTTTTCTTTAATCGTTACAGGTATCGATTCATCGAATATAGATGCGATTACTTTCCAGAACCGGTTTTGCGGATGGGCATAGAAAAAACTCTGTTCCCTCGACTTTATCGACGGGAAGGATCCAAGTATCAGTATTCTGCTGTGTTCGCTGTAAAGCGGTCCAAAAGGATGGTCTATTCTGCTCATTCCTCATTTGTGATAACGCTACTTCTTCCTGATTGGATGCCTGATAACGGTCCTGAGTTTCTCCGGAGCAACCTTCCTTGCATCACTAAGATAGATTTCATGATGTCGGCGTTTATCCGTAATATCCAACTCATATCCCCGCTGTTCCATAAATTCATGCATCATCTGCACCGTTGCCGGCTCATCATCATATGGCCCAATATGCATACACTGAACGCACACTCCCTCATCATATGTCAGAAATTCAACCTTTGAGAAATCTGTCTTTTTCTTCTTTGTAGCCTCCTCAATAGCCCAGTCAAAATCAGCTTTTGTGACGAAATCGGGAAGACGAATAACGGATATCCACTGGAAAGAATCCTTATTGGAATAATCAACGCCGATCACACCATCCTGCCACCAGAATCCTTCAAGCGGAGGAACGACATAATCAAAGTATCCATCAATCTGATGATCACCCTTCTTGCTCATCTTGATCGTATAAGCAATACCATACAGAAGGCCTATCGACTGCTTGTACTCTCCATCCTCATTGTTAGGGTCGCCACTACCACGCACCGCAATATAATTCATCTCCGGCACCGTCACTATAGAAGGCGTTTCCTTCGGCATATAGAACTCTTTGTATTCTTTCTTATAATCAAATGCCATATCTCAAACCTCAGTTATTTCACTTTCTTCATTCATCAGGAAAAACTTCATGCTTCCGCTCCGGACACTTGCGATATAGTCCTGTACGCTTTCCAGTTCTATATCACTGGACATTCCTGGTATTTCCGGCCGGAATCCTTTTTCCCTTAATCTTGAAAAGATATCTCTGCCCCAATGATTATCAGAACCTGCGGTTTTCAGCAGTTCATATTTATCAGCATAGATTTCCGCCATTTCATTTGATAGCCATACCTGATTAGAGTTGATCACTTCCGCTCCATGAACCGATCTTGGGAACAGTCTTATATGATCTATATAATGTGCCTCTCTGTAAGGATGTGCCTGTATGATAAAGGCCCCCTCTTCCATCATAAACGCAAGTTCCTCGGTCTTGTCCATGTCTAGAATTTCAGGATGTGCCTTGTACCAATCTTTATCCAGCCCATATATCAGAAAATCTGTGCCTTTATATGACAGCTCAACACCGGGGAATACCTTTAGTTCTATTTCAGCTCCTATTCTGGCACCCTCTTCGTAATCTGAAAAATAATAATCTATCTGATCACGATAAGGCAGGGCTCTTGCCTCCGGGTTTATGTTTCCATCAAGGAAATGATTGGTTATAAAGATGCCGTCGTAGCCGAGCTGCCTGTAAAAAATAACGGTATCTGCTACAGTAGCTCTCCCGCATCTGCTTACAGGCGAAGTATGACAATGGGTTTCATATTTAAACATTTTCTTTCCTCTATCATCTAACAGCCATCGCTGCCGCATAATCACATTGCCTCTTTGTCATATACCGATTCTAATATCTTCCTGAGCTCAGTGACTCTGTCCATATATATAGTAAGCAGTCCATGCGTATCTGAAATGATTCCTATCATTGTTCTTGGCTCCATGCAAATAGCGGCTTTACATGGATCATTCTACCATACAAAACCGCTTCTTTAATTAGATCACTACTTCTTTTGTATTTTCGCTACGACTTCGATGTGTGTCGTTTATCCCAGAACGGAAACAATTGTCTGATCTCAGTTATCTCAGAAAAGATACAATCTTATTGGCCCGACTACATTCTGATTAGTATTTATGCAACGCTCATCTCCAATAGTTGTCTCTCTCTTCAAGTTCAACTAACGCGTCATATAATCGCTCTCGCAGTTCAGCTTTGCTAAGTTGATTTACATACTTGCGGAGGTCTTCATAGTGTTGTTTTTCTCGTTCCTGTTCTTCGGCTTCCCATTCCTCAACTTGTCTGAGAAAATCGTCAGCTGCATTCGGCACTGCGGTAAAGTACAGCGCTATCATATGCTTACAAACAACCCTGCGTCCTTCCGCAAACGGACAATTGCAGGTAGATCGTCTCGGATGATTCGTTTCGATATGAACAGTATACTTGTTTCCTTCCGAGCCGGAGACAATGCCATTATAGGCAAATGTTCCTGTTTGCGCCCACGAAACAACTTTCCTGTTTTCATAATAGTCCATTCCACGCCAAATTGAATTAGCGCTTGCAGTTTCGATCAGTCCCATGTCAGTTTCCCTTTTTATCCTTATCTCGAATCTCCTCACTTACGCTTCGATCTATCTCTTCGATGACGCGAAGATAATCTCTCTCGACAGGACTTAATGTCTTTACCTGATACTTTCTGTATTCATTGATTGCTTTATCAACAGCCTGCTTATGACTGATTTTTCCGGCCCCGTCAAGAACAGGATCTCCTTGTGCTTCCAGAAGCCTATCAAGTTGTTCAGCATAGTCGTTCATGTGCATTACATTATGACGCATTGCTTGAATTTCAGCAAAATCGAAATATCCTGACACAAGATTGTTCAGAATCTTCAATTCATCCTCAGTGAGATAGTTCTTCGCGATTGTTACATCCTTCTTTGCCGGATTACTTCCTGAAAAACTAGTGAGGCCCATAAAAGGTTTTTCCGCATCTGCTCTTTCATATATGACTTCCGCAGCTGTATGTCCATGAGCTGCATAATGAAGTTTATTCTGGACCATCTTAAAAAAGGCGATTGATTCTGCACTGTCAGGATCATAATCGACACTTGTAGCGTACAGATCCAAAACCTGTCTATACATAACCTTCTCGGATGATCTGATATCGCGTATTCGTTCCAGGAGCTCATGCCAATAGTCTCCGCCGCCGAGATTCTTGAGTTTCTCATCATTCATTGTAAATCCTTTAATGAGATACTCCTTAAGATGCTCCGTCGCCCAACGACGGAACTGGGTAGCTATATGTGAATGCACCCTATAGCCGAGCGATATGATCATATCCAAATTGTAGTGATTTGTATTATATGATTTGCCATCTGATGCAGTTGTTCGGAATTTCCGAACAACTCGCTTCTCCTCAAGCTCACCCTCTTCGAAAATATGCTTTATATGTTCACTAACGTTCGACTTGCTCGTTTGAAACAAATCAACAAGCTGTTGCTGTGTTAACCAAACAGTCTCATCTTCAAACCTGACATCGACTTTAGCGTGACCATCTTCAGACTGGTAAATCAAAATTTCAGTATCATAGTTACTCATCATTTCTATTCCTTATTATCTGTCATCTCACTCCGATTATAATTATAAATGTCATCGCAAAGCGCATCAACAATATCATTTTCATATCACCTTCTTTCTGAACTGTCGCAAATTTTGCGACAGATGAATCATCTAATTCCTCCGCTATCTTCCGTTTCAAACAAAATGATGTCCTTTTTCATGTTTTTCTCATTTCTATCACTGTGAAACTATTAGTACTGATTAGTTATAAAAAAAGCAGCAGGACCGCGTGCCTGAAATCACGCATATCCTGCTGCACTCCTACCTGCAACTGGGCCGATCGGAAAAGACCTAACATATTAAGTTCAATATTTCTTTTTCAAGCTCGCTACGCACTCGCAATGTGACGTCCACGGGAATTGGTCTACGGGTGTGGCTTCGATGAATTCGTAGCCGTTTGCCGTGAGGTATTTTATATCGCGTGCGAGCGTGCCGGGATCGCATGAGACATAGACGATGCGATCGGGCTGCGCAGCAGCCACTGCGCTGAGCAGAGCCTCATCGCAGCCGGCACGCGGAGGATCCAGTATAACCACATCCGCTTTGTCTATTATAATCTCCGGCTCACGTTTTACACGCTCGTTTACCTCGTTCCACTTCCAGAGCTCCGCAAGCCCCATCATGCCCGGGAGTTCCTCCTCGGCTCTTCCTGCGAAGTATCTCGTATTAACCATATTGTTGATTACGGAGTTTCTGTTGGCATCTATTACCGCAGGCTTTACCGACTCAATACCGATGACGCGAGTCTTTCCGAAAGCCTCTTCATCCCTGCTCCTCAGTTCATCGAGCAGCCATATGCCTATGGTGCCGGCTCCGCAGTAGAGATCAAGTACGGTTTCACCGCCCTTCAGATCAGCATACTCCGCCGCCATGTCATAGAGCTTCACCATCTGTTCGGGATTGACCTGGAAGAACGACTGAGTGCCTATCTCATATCTGACAGTTCTCCCGTCCGTCCTTTCGAACTCATCTGTTATCGTTGGTTTGCCTGCTAAGATGTGGCTCTTTCCTTTGTTAATCAGGGCAACTGACTCCAAAGCAAAGAACTGTTCATCCTCATCATCTGACAGACTGTACACCGCATCATCCAGCATCTCGATCAAAGCTTCCGCATCGGGGATCTCAAACTTCCCGCTGCTTTTCTTCTTCCCTTTACCCTTTTTATATCTTCCGCCGGTATCTTCCGCTTCTTCAAACACGACCATAACTTCGCCGGTGCCGAAAGCAGTTTTCACCGTCATCTGTCCTATGCTGATATTCTTTCCGCCATGCTCTTTCAGAAACGCGCGAAGCGCATCTGCACAAACCATAGCCGCGTCGCTCTGCAGCATGCAGTCATCAATATCGAGCACGAAATTGGACTTGGCTTTTTTAAAGCCAACTTCTCCGTGCGGCCCTACGGCAAACACGGCCTTATTCCTATAATACTTCAGATTCTCTGCGCCTATGCATTCATTGATCTTCGGATCATCAAGTCCTCCCAGCCTCGTGAGCTTCGCTCTTACTTGCCCCGCCTTGAGCTCGCACTGCGCTTCGTAACCCATTTCTTGCAAAGCGCAGCCCCCGCACTCTCCGAAGTGCGGGCACTCGGCCTGAATCCTGTCACCCGAGGGCTCCAGTACTTCTCGCAGAACCGCTTCCGCGGAGTTCTTCTTCTCCTTCATAATCTCCGCGCGCACCAAATCCCCCGGCACGGCTCCGGCGAAGACTTTGCCGTCCTCCGCCGAGCATCCGCCGCTCACAAAAACAGCAAGGCCTTCGCATCTTCCGAAAGCCCTGCCGTCATCCAGCATATCTTCTATTCTGAGTTCTATTATCTGTCCGCTGTCCATATATACCTTAGTCCATCTGCTCAGCCATAGCTTTAATCTTCGCAAATCTTTTGTTGACTGCAGCCTTTCCTATCGGCGGCTCGAGCGACTCACCTATCTCAGCAAGGCTCGCTTCGGGCCTCTCCAGTCTTATCATGGCCACATCTCTAAGAGGCTGCTCCAAAAAGCGCAAACCCTCGCTGCACTCTCTGAGCGTTGTCTCAGGATCCGCATCCTCTGTGAGTGCTCTTCCGAGCTCGTCCTCAATTATCTTCTTTATCCAAGAAGTCTGTTCCTCGGCTGCGGCAACCGTACGGTCGACGTTTGCGCTGTCGCAGTTCATCATGCGCCTGACTTCTCCATGCATGCTTTTGTTGACTCTGATGCCTTCAAAATCCAGCATGGCCTCGGCCGCCCCCATGATTCCCAGCATATCGCTTATATACGCTGCCTTTTTCATATATACTACGTAATTCTCCCCGCGCTTTGTGATGTTCGCAGAAAGCTCCACGAAAGAGCCTATGAGTTTTTTCAAATCGTTTGCGCTCTGTTCTTTGTCCAGCACGAACTCAAGATGGTAGCTCTTTCTCGGATCCGACATCGTACCGCACGAAAGAAACATCCCTCTCATATATGCCCTTTTATCGCACTTCGCCTTTACAATTGGCTGATAAATGCCGTCGCTGAAATAGTCGTCTCCCTCGCGGATCAGCATCATGCCGGTCTCCCTCAGAATCTGCACGGACTTTTCTTCAGGCCCTATGTTCAAATAATACCTGTTTCTAACTCTGCGATTCCTGCTGCCGGGTCTCTGGGAATCCCCTATCTCCATGCTTACCTTGTTCCTGAAGTAAGACTCGATCAGGACCTTAAAGTGTCTCGCAGTCGCGGCGTTTTCCGTGGTCGCTACTATTCCGAAATTTCCGCCGCCGAGCAATTTAACAGAGCTGGACACCCTCAGAAACCCCGCGATTTCCGCAAGCATGCAGCACTTTTTCTTAGGCTCGAGCCTCGCTAATTCACCTTTGACATCCTGTGAAAACGACATGAATCTTACTTGTTTTACAAATCCAGATCTCTGTGATTGACCCTGACTCTCATCCCGTCTGACTTGAACTTATCCGCTATCGCATTCGCTATGGCAACCGATCTGTGATGACCTCCGGTGCACCCGAAATCGATGTTCAGATGGTATTTGCCTTCGTTGATATATCCCGGAATCATATTGCTCAGAAGTTCATGTGTAGAATCCACAAAATTACGGGCTATATCATGTTTGAATACAAAGTCGATTACTTTTTTGTTCTTGCCTGTCAGTTTTTTCAGGCTAGGAACCCAGAACGGATTCGGGATGAATCTGACGTCAAATACTATATCCGCCTCGCTCGGTATCCCATACTTGAAGCCAAACGAACTGATATTAATCGCGAAATTTGATGAACCGCTGCCGCCGTAAAACATGCGATCGAGTTCAGCATTCATCTCCGACGGTTTGAGTTTGGTTGTATCCAATATGTAATCCGCTTTGGATTTTATATCCTTGAGTTTGACCCTCTCCTCCTCGATTACGGATTCGCTCGCCTCAGCACCCGAAAGAGGATGGTTTCTCCTGACTTCGTTGTAGCGCCTTACTATTTCCGGCGCAGATGCCTCCATGAACAGCACTTCAAGTTCAACGCCCGCTTTGTTTCTCAAGATATCTATTTCCTCGGCGAGTCTGTCAAAGAATCCGCCCGATCTTAAATCTGCGACAAACGCGACCTTATCTATGCTGCTCGTGTCCGCAGCTGCCATTTCAAGGAAATTCTCTATGAGCGCAGGTGGCATATTGTCCACACAGTAATATCCCTGATCCTCAAACCAGTCGGCCGCTCTTGATCTTCCGGCTCCGGACATTCCGGTAATGATTACGACTTTCATGCCTACCCGTCCTTTCTCTCCTCAATATTAATAATTCTGTCTGCGCTTATGCCGGCCTCAAATGCAAGTGCCAGGCTCTCGGCATAACGCCCCACATGCTCCGGTTTATGCGCATCGCTCGAGATAACAAACTTCACATCGTATGCTTCATATATCTTGAGGTCCTCCGCATTAGGATGTTTGTGCCTGGCATTTATCTCAACCAAAGTGCCTGTCTGCTCGCAGGCCGCTGCCACTTCCTCTTCATTTATATATGCCTTGTCCCCGGGATGTGTGAGTATATTTATTCTGTTGCTCTTAATCGCCTTTACAATTCGTTTCGTGTTTTCTTTTCTCAGCTTCGCTTTGGCCTTTTCGGAAATCGGCGCATGAAACGAAGCGAAGTTTCCTATCATATTGCAATTCGGTACGTAGTGGTATCCCGCGTTAACGAAGTCGAACTTGCTAAAATCCGATGCCGCTACGTCGAGCCCGTTGTCGCTATCGACTATATCCGCCTCAACTCCGAGTAATACCTTTACGTCAGGATATGCCCTCATCGCCTCCTCGATATCCTTCCTCATCTCAGGAATTCTCTTCGGATCGAGGCCGTAGAAATCCGACGGTCCGTGGTCCGTAATCGCGAGTTCCGAAAGACCTCTCTCCGACGCCGCTCGAACATTATCTATAATGCGACCCTTACCATGATAATACGGGCCCACCCTTGAGTAGACCGTGTGCGTGTGATAGTCCGCTGTTATTCTGTATTTTCTTTCAAGATCCTTTATATCCATTACAAACTGCAATTAATCAAACGTACTTCCGGCTCGAGCATTATACCGCTCTTTTCGTTTACCGTCTCCCTGACATGTCTCATCACAGCGAGCACGTCCTCGCAAGTCGCTCCGCCCTCGTTAATTACAAAGCCCGAATGCTTTTCGGAGACACAAGCAGCTCCGACTCTGTATCCCTTGAGGCCTGCTTCCTCAATGAGTGCTGCAGCATATCCTCCGACAGGCCTTTTGAAAGTGCTGCCCGCACTCGGGAAATTCACAGGCTGCTTGGAGTTTCTCTTTGCTGCAAGCTCTGAAACTCTCGCCGCTATCTCTGTCGGCTCATCCTTGCTCAGTCTGAAAGTTGCTGAGAGTATCACTATATCTCCTGCCTGAGCTCTGCTGTTCCTGTATCCGAAATCCATATCTTCATTCGTCAAATTCAGCAGCTCACATTTATCCAGCGTCATCACTCTGACCGTCTCGGCTATGTCCTTTATCTCGCCGCCGTATGCCCCGGCGTTCATGAATACCGCGCCTCCTATCGATCCGGGTATCCCGCTCGCAAATTCAAAACCGGATAAACCATGATCTGTCAGAAATGCGCTGGTAGCAGACATGAGTTTGGCAGCACCGACGTGTACGAGAGTGTCGTCTCTGTCATCGACACATATGCTGTCGAGTTCTCCTCCGAGCTTGATTG
This sequence comes from uncultured Eubacteriales bacterium, assembly GCA_902788245.1. Lineage (GTDB taxonomy): Bacteria > Bacillota > Clostridia > Peptostreptococcales > Anaerovoracaceae > Crickella. The sequence goes on from CADAJM010000104.1 coordinate 9,156, forward strand.
CAATCCCCGGATATCCCTCATCGGATATGAGCAGATTGGATCCGTTTCCGATCAGCATGTACTCCGCGCATTCCTCTTTTACGATTCGAATCACAGCAGCAAGTTCCTCTTCATTTGAAACCACCGCAAGACACGCCGCAGGCCCGCCTATCCTAAAAGATGTATGCCTGCTCATCGGCTCGTCCGCCGCCAGTCTCTCCGCCGGCAGTATATCTGCAATTTTCTCTATCGCTCTTTTCGTTTCTTCTTTCAATATCATTCCCATATCTAAATTATATATTGATAGCCTCAATAATCAACCAAC
>CADAJM010000105.1:0-1330 GCA_902788245.1 uncultured Eubacteriales bacterium
ACATGGAGAGGTGTCCGAGTGGTCGAAGGTGCTTGACTCGAAATCAAGTGTGGTGATGAGCCACCGTGGGTTCGAATCCCACCCTCTCTGCCATTGAAACATACAGGCTTCGCGAGTTATCGCGGAGTCTTTTTGTTTATAGTTTTACTATAAACTGTTATTGTGTTACAATAGACATTAGATAGATTTGCAAAAGGAGCTGATAGATATGTCCTCTGCTACCATGTCCGTGCGTTTAGAACCGGAAGTAAAGAAGAGCCTTGAACAGCTGTGCAGTGAGATGGGGATGCCAGTCAGCACGGCACTTAATGTTTGCGCTAAAGCTATGATTCGCAGCTGGGGGTTTCCGTTTGCAGTCAAGGGCGATATTCCAAATGAGGAAACAGCTCAGTCTATGCGTGATACTTTGGAAGGAAAGAATCTCAGCCGCACGTTTGACTCCGTAGATGAAATGTGGGAAGATTTGAATGCTTAAGCCCAGATACTCCAATCAGTTTAAGAGAGACTACAAGTTGGCTAAGAAAAGGCATTTGCCCGTTGATGATCTGAAGGGGATCATCATTAGACTTTGTGATGAAGAGGTCCTGGAGCAGAAGTATCATGATCATGCACTTAGTGGTAATTGGAAAGGCTTTCGCGAATGTCATATACAACCGGATTGGTTGTTGATTTATCGTATCGATCATGGAGAAATGATTCTGGTAGCGCAGCGTACCGGCAGCCATAGTGAGTTGTTCGATATGTAGAATTCTTATCAAAAAAGCTTCGCGAGTTATCGCGGAGCTTTTTTGATCGTTGTGTTTATTCTTTGATCTCTGTGCGGCGCAGGGAGAAGGAGACTTCGCCGGTCTGAATGATGGACGGCTCTCTTTTCTGCGGGGCATCGACGAATTCGATATTGTCGAGCATGCCTTTGAGCTGACCGCGGATGTCGGCGAGGTAAGCCTGGCGGAGTTTTTTCTGTTCTTGCTTTTCTGCCGGTGTGAGGCCTGTGCTCCGCTGTTTGCGTGACAAGGCATTGATGCGTGCGATGAGTTCTTTCGTAATCATGGAGTTCCTCCTGTTATTATCAAATAAGAAGATTTTTTGTTATGCGCGTTCCATTATAGCACGTTTGCATGGGATCGTGGAATGCCAAATAGCCGTCTCCGGTTTGTGTATGGAGGCGGCTATTTTCGTTGTATCACTTAGGGGGCTATATCTATTAGCTGTTATGGCAGATCGACCTGTACGAGCAGAGGATCGTGATCGGATACTCGGTCGTCAGGCATGAAGGGGGAGTTAACATGCACGATATCGAACGTGCAGCGCGGGACGAGGTTCTTCGATA
>CADAJM010000105.1:1368-6676 GCA_902788245.1 uncultured Eubacteriales bacterium
TGATGTTGTCGAGAATCTGGTTATTGCCGCCGTAGAAATAGGAATATCGGTCGGCAGCATCATGCAGGCCGACGAGGTTCTGGAGCGTCGTGCCCTCGAGTGCCTTGATCACGGGTGAGAATTCGAAGTCGTTGAAGTCACCCATGAGCATGATATTTTTTGCTGGATCCTGGGCGAGGCCGTCGTCGACGAAATGGCGGATGATCTGTGCGAGCTGCAGCCGTTTTGCCTCGGAGCGCAGCTGCACGGGCTGGTGCTGGCCGTAGAGCGTGTCGTCGCCTCGCTTGGAGTTCAGATGATTGGCGATGAGCGTGATGTCCTTGCCGTCAAAGGTGAACTCGGCCGCAAGCGATTTGCGCGTGGCGGTGAACAGGCTGTTCTGCGGGTCAATGCGCCCCGGGTTCAGTGAGAGATGGCCGCCCTGCCATTTGACGGCCTGCGTGGTTTTGCCAGCCGGTACACCGGATTTGAGCTGGACGCGGGCGGGGTTGTAGAAGTAAGCCACGCGGATGTTGGCGCCGGGCTGGCCGCCGTCGGCGTTGTTCTCCGGGTTGATATTCACGAGCTGGTACGCAGGGCCGCCGGCAGCCTTGACCGCGTCGATGAGACACTGGCCGCTCTGGCTGGCATCGGTGCTGCCGCTGTCGTCCTTGCCGTCATTATCCTGCAGCTCGAGCACCGTGATGATGTCGGGGCTGTGCAGGTCGTTCACGATGGACTGGCCGAGGCGCGTGACCTTGGTCGGCGAGGTGTATTTTTTGGAGAAATTCTCAATATTATAGGAGGCCACGAGCAGCTTGGACGGGTCGGGCACGATGGCGGTTTTGTCGAAATCGTGCTTCAGTCCGCCGTCGATAATAGGCGGCATCTGGTTCGTGAGCGTCATCACCTGATAGTTGCCGAAGGCATAGCTCACCACGCCCGTGATCGGCTGGTCGTAGTGATCGCCCGCCTTGGCGCGGTACTGCTTGCCGCCGTCGCCCGCGAGGTAGACGCAGATGTGCTCGGGGTGCATGTCATCGGCGGCGATGGAGAGGCCGCCGCAGTTGTTGAACGGCCCTTCATGCGTGCCAGGTACGACCCAGACGTCGGCGTACTGCTGTGGGCCGAGTACTTTCGCGTTTTCGATGGAGACGCGCATGCCCTCGATGGACTCCCAGAAGTCGATGGCATCGTGGTCAGGGTTAAAGACTTTGAGGCCGTGTTTCTTCCAGTTCTCAGGCAGAGCATCTTTCATGCCGCTGCTCGGTATTGCGGTCTCTCCGAAGAGGGTTGTGAAGACATGCAGGTTATCTCTGATGAAGAGATATGCATCCTCGTTCTCTATCTTGTTCACGTCTACCATCAGGTAGTCGCCCGTGTAGTCCTCCGCTCCGTCGCAGCTGATCTGATCATCTAGGAGGAGCATGGCAGTCATCCTGCAGTCTGCGTCTGAGTACGCGTCTGACTGCATTTCTTTGTTTTTGTTATCGTGGTATTCGTATACCCAGGTTTCGAACAGATCGACGTTGGAGAGTCCTGCCGCGCGCAGGGTGTCCCCTATCTCGCTGACATCTGTCTCCTTGATGACGGATTTAACTTCTCCTCCGTACGGATTTGAAGATTTCGACTGCTTAAAGACAATCGCTACAAGTATGATCAGCAGCAGAACTGCAGCTGCTGCTATTATTGCTATCTTTTTATTCTTGACTAATTGTTTCATAGTGTCTCCTTTGTTTAGAACACTTTGATTGTACCATCAAATGTCTTTATCCGTCGAGTTTTACGAGGTTGAGCCTAAGTGCGTTCATGCAGACGCAGAAACTCGACAGGCTCATTGCTGCAGCGGCAATCATCGGGCTTAATGTCCAGCCGTGGAAAATCGCTGTATATGCTCCTGCCGCAAGCGGTATCAGGAGGACGTTGTAAAAGAAAGCCCAGAATAGGTTTTCATGGATGTTTCGGAGTGTGGCGCGGCCGAGTTTGACGGCGCGGGTGGCGTCGGCGATGCTGCTGCCGGTCAGGACTACATCGGCAGCATCGAGCGCTACATCCGTGCCTGCTCCGATGGCTATTCCGACGTCGGCACGGGTGAGCGCCGGGGCATCGTTGATGCCATCGCCGACCATAGCCGTCGTGCCCTGCTCCATCAATTTTCTTACTACTTCTTCCTTGCCGTCAGGCAGCACTTCCGCTACTACCTCGTCCACTCCGACCTCCGCAGCTATGGCTTCAGCCGTCTTTTGTTTATCTCCGGTGAGCATAACCGTCTTGATGCCCATTTCTCTTAATTTCGCTATGGACTCCCTGCTGTCTTCTCTGACGGAGTCGGCAAGTGCAATTACTCCGAGCAGCCTTCCGCCCTTGCAGAAATATACAGGGGTCTTGCCTGCATGGCTGAACTCGGCAGTTTCTTTTTGAAGTCTTTCTATATCCTCTTCATTTACTTTATTTTGCTTCATGAACTCGGCATTTCCGCCGGCGATTCTGATTGCATTATTACCATCCCAAGTGAATGCGGCGACGCCGCCTCCCGGAACTTCCTCGAAGTCGCTTATGCGCATCGTGGTGCTTCCTATGTGTTCGCTTATGGCCTTGGCCAATGGGTGCTCAGACCTTGCCTCTATGGCTGCTGCGACCTCTTCGAGTTCTTTTTTATCTATGCCCTTGCAGGTAAAGACATCCGTTACCTTAGGGTCTCCTCCCGTGATGGTCCCTGTTTTATCCAAAGCCATTATCTTGATGCGGCCTGTCAGTTCGAGCGAGGATGCGGTCTTAAAGAGTATGCCGTTTTTCGCTCCGACGCCCGAGCCAACCATTATGGCTACAGGAGTGGCGAGTCCGAGCGCGCACGGGCAGCTGATGACAAGTACTGCTATGGCTCTTTCGAGTGCAGCTGCCGTATCGTGCCCGATGAACATCCAAATGATAAATACGAGTGTTGCAATTCCGATGACCGCGGGCACGAATACGCCGGATATCCTATCCGCCGTGCGCGCGATAGGCGCCTTGGTGGCCGCCGCATCGGATACGAGATCTATTATCTTGGCTAAGGTGGTATCCTCTCCCACTCTCGTCGCCTTGGCTCTTATGAAGCCCGATTTATTAATTGTGGCCGCGGAGATATTATCCCCTACCGTTTTATCTACAGGGAGGCTCTCGCCTGTGAGCGCGGCCTCATCTACGGCTGTGCTGCCTTCGATGATCACGGCATCGACAGGTATCCTGTCCCCCGGCCTTATTACCACGACCTCGCCCTCTCTCACATAGTCGATGCCTACGGTGAGTTCCTCACCCCCGCGCTCAACCTGAGCAGTCTCCGGCACCATTTTTATGAGCTCTTTAAGAGCATTAGTAGTCCGTCCTTTGGACATGGCTTCGAGCATCTTGCCGACTGTAATCAGGGTTACTATCATGGCAGCGGACTCGAAGTAGAGTTTATGAAGCGAATGCATTTGTGCCGTATCATGGAGCGTAGTTGAAACAGCACCGTTATATCCGCCTATTATTTCATAGAAAAGTACGTAAGCACTCCATAGGAAAGAGACTCCCGAACCCATTGCAACCAGAGTATCCATATTAGGCGCTCCGTGCATCAGGCTCTTAAACCCGCTCGTAAAGAAGTCCCTGTTTATGTACATAATTACGGCTGCCAGTACCATCTCGATCAACCCTATATATGGCGCGGTCAGTTCATCAGGCTCCGTGCCCCTCGGCCAACCCCACATGGTAACTCCCATGGAGAAATACATCAGAGCCAAAAGCAGCACAACTGAATACAGCAGGCGACGTCTGAGCCTCGGTGTTTCCGTGTCCTCAAGTGCCTGCTCCTGCTTTTTTACCTTTTCAAGATAGTTCCTATCCTCTGGGCGAAGAGTCGTCCTCGCATGCAGCGCTGTAGCCTGCATCTTCTACAGCCTTGATGATGGCTTCAGGACTTGCCGTGCCCTCAACGTTCATGGAGTTGGTCAGAAGGCTTACCGCAACCTCTGTTACTCCCTCCACCTCGGACACTGCTTTTTCAACTCTTGTCTGGCATGCTGCGCATCCCATTCCGGATACTGAATACTTCATTTTTATATTCCTCTCAGTTTAAATACTTTAACCTCATAAATCCTACTCTCCTAGTAGGAATTTGTCAATATGCCTCTCAGTGCATCCGCGCAGCTGCATGCGGTCGACCAGCACATCTGAAGATTGTACCCTCCCGTGATACCGTCCGCATCGAGCGCCTCCCCTATTATATACAGCGATTCATCTGCCACGCTTCTCATACTGCTCATATCCATTTCTTCGAGTTTCACACCGCCGTAGCTCACCATGCCTCTTTCCGACACGCCTTTTACAGTGAACTCATCCTTATCCAACAATCCCCCAAGCATCTTGGTCTTAATATCTCCCGACTCTCCTCTTGCTCTGTCTTGCAGAATCCTCTGCATGCGCTTTGGCAAATTCTCCAATGACTTGTCATAGGATATGCTGAGAGCCGCCCCTTCCCGCGCATACTTTGAGATGTTCAGGATAGCGGGTCCCGAGAAACCTTCGTGCGTAAAAAGTATGTCTCCCTTCATGCGCACAGTCTTGTCTCCGGCTTCTTTGCCTGTTACCGAGACGCTCACATCGGGTATGGATATACCGGCGAGCTCCGCATACGGATAATAGTCCACATATATCGGTGCGAGCGCAGGTCTCGGCTCCTTAATGCTAAGTCCCAAGCCTTTAAGCAGTTCAAACATCGAACCGTCAGATCCTGTCTCAGGATATGTAATCCCGCCCGACGCCACAACAATGCTCTGAGCTTTAATCTCGCCTCTATCCTTAAGCTGAATTACCCAATTCCCGTCAGTGCTTTTTTCAAGCCCGCATACTTTGGCATCAGTCTCTATCTGCCACATATTGCTCGCAGCCTCTGATACAAGCGCATCGAGCACGTCCTTTGCCTTCATCGAAGTCGGAAATACTCTGCCATCTTCCTCCGTCGTCTCGATGCCTATTCCTTCAAGGAAGCCTATGAGTTCAAGATTATTATGTTTATACAGACACTTTCTGAGCAGAGGGCCTGCGTCACCGTATGCACTTACGAAATCCTTAATCGATCCGCCATGCGTTATATTGCAGCGCCCTCCTCCGCTCATCAGGAGTTTCTTTCCAATACAAGAAGTACCCTCCAGCACCACGCCCGAGGAGTACCCCATATCCAGGTTCGCCGCAAGCATAAGCCCCGACGCCCCGGCCCCTATTATTGCCACACCATAAACCGCATTACTCATATTCGTATTGTAACAGATTAACGCCTCAAATGCGCCTCACCTTTCTTGACTACCTATGC
>CADAJM010000106.1 GCA_902788245.1 uncultured Eubacteriales bacterium
ATCCGCAGGATCATCATCTGCGGCTGTGTTTTGATATTGATGCTCGGTATATATGCAACCCTTCTGGATGACCATATTATTCCCCACAATGCTGTAAACTGGCAGACCCATGGCTTTCCGCTTCCCATTGCATTGCTCTGGCTCATTACTTTGATTGTCTTTATCGGGAGCGTACATATCATGATTCTTGACCGTGCGAGCAATAAAAGGATGGTAACTGAAAGCAGCATCAAGGAAGCACTTGATGAATTTCCGGTAGGACTTTGCTATTTTAGAAAAAATGGGGTATCGATGCTGCTGAACCGCCGGATGGCGGAAATTTCGGAGATGATGTATGGCAGGGTTCTGATGACAAGAGATGAACTAGCCCGCATGCTTGCAGGCAGATCTGAATGGCTGGAGGCAGAAAATGTTTATCATCTGCCAGATGGCTCTTTTGTCCGCTATGGCAGGGATGAACTCATCACCGCAGATGGTGAGCGATTTCAGGCTGCGTATTTCTTTGATGTTACCGAGCTTGTTCACCGAAAAAAAGAACTGGAGGCGCAGAACGAAGAACTGCGGCAGATGGCGGTACAGAACAGGCGTCTCAGGGAGAGTGTCGGTCAGCTTGCCAAAGAGGAAGAGATCCTTTACTTCAAAACAAAATGGCATGACACGATGGGGGAGGGCCTGACAGCTATTCGCAGGAGGCTGCTGTCATCTTTTCCGCAGAAAGAAACTGATGATGTTCTCAAAAGCTGGTGTGATGCAGTCACTGTCATACAGAGGGATAACGATGATGCGGACCAGCGCCGCGATCATATCGGTGATCTGTTCCGTGATGCCGGTGCATTAAATATCAGGCTCTATATAGACGGTTCATGGCCTGCAAAAGCAGAAACCAGAAAGGTGTTCATTCTTGCCATACGAAACTGTCTGCTGAATGCGGCAATGCATGCCGAGGCAACAGAGCTATACGTGAAGATGAGCGATGCCGGCGATGCGGATGTACTATCAGTGAGAAACAATGGCAGACCGCCTCAGGAAAAGATTGTCCCGCGCGGTGGACTGATCAATGTCATGGTTCATGCAAAGCGCATTGGTGGCAGTACACAGATTCAATCTGCACCGTGTTTTGAACTGACAGTAACTGCGCCAAAAAAGGAGGCAAGGAAAAATGATCAAGGTGCTTGTCGTTGAAGATCAGCGCATTCATCGCGAATATATGGAAAATCTGCTTCTGCATAGTGGACGCTATGAGCTGCTGCAATCCGTTACAGCAGCTGACATTGCAGTTCAGCTTCTGAAAACAATGTCCGTCGACCTTGTTTTGATGGATATTGTCGTAAACGGATCATTGGACGGCATCGAGGCTGCCAGAGAGATTAAGCAGAGAAGACCCGGAATCAAAATCATTATTGTTACTTCAATGCTGGATGCGGATTACCTCAGGCGTGCCAGAAAAGCCGGTGCAGACAGCATGTGGTATAAAGACGCCGGATCCTCCAGCCTGGCTGAGGTCATAAATGGCACATTGAATGGGAAACAAGTTTTTCCCGACGAGACTCCGGAAGTGCAGATTGGTGCGGTATCGAGCAAGGAACTGACCGGAACTGAGGTCAAGGTCCTGAGACTGATCGTCGAGGGGTATGAGTACGAGGAAATAGGAGACAGACTCGCCATAAGCCTCAGCACGGTCAAGTGGCATGTTTCCAACATCCTCCACAAGACAGGATACGCAAACAGAACAAGGCTTGCCGTTGCGGTGTCTCAGAAGAATTTCATAGTCCCTAAGATCCCGGACATGGACATGTAGATGGCAGGTTTTTTGAAAATCCCATACTTATGACTGGTGCATTATCGTTTTAAAACGTGTATAACAACACTAGTGAATAATCAGTAAAAGATAGCGTGAAAGCTGTAACCCGGCGTGCCGGGCTGCAGTTTTTATTTGTTTATAAAAATAATATATAAGCACAACTAACAGCATAGTTCTTCTCAATTAGAACCTCATAATCCGAAATTGTAGAATTAATAGAGTATTATTCACTGATTTACAATACTTTACGCTATTTTTACTGATTATTTGCTACAGGGAGGAATTCTGCTATGAAAGAATTACGCAAATGGTTATGTCTTTCGCTGGCTGTGATGATGGTCTTCGCTATGACGGCCTGCGGCGGCGGAGACAGCGGATCCGGAGACAGCTCAGCCAGCTCGGATGTCAACGAGCTTGCGGTAACACCTTACAGTGACGGCCCTCAGGAGATCAACGAGATCGTCGAGAAGATGGTATCGGAATATGATCTGGCTGATCTTTCGGATGATGACAAGAACTATGAGATCAATCTCGGATACTACAACTGTGACCACATGGCGGCAGCTGCTATAGGAGACTATACGGGAATTTACGAGGCTCTCGGCATGAAAGTCAAGGTTACCGGTAACGGTAACGTTCCTGAAGCCATGGCTGCGGGCCAGATGGATATGGGATATGTCGGATGGACAACAACACTTAGTGCTGTCCAGAACAATGTTCCGCTGTTCTATGCTTGCGAGAACCATACCGGAGGAAGTGAATACCTTGTAGTTACCAAGGACATTAAAGAGCCTTCCGATCTTATAGGCAAGAAGATCTCCATCGGAACAGACCCGGAGACAACCAATATGAACTGGGCAGAGTGGGCCAGAAAACTCGATATTCCTCTGGATGCTTCCAAGTATGAGACCTTCGATATGAAGGATGCCGACGAGTTCCTGGCAATGCAGTCCGGCGAGCTTGACGGATACATCTGCTGCGACCCATGGGCATCCATGGCTGAGTATGCTGATGTCGGCAAGATCATGATTCGTCAGGACACTGACCGTCCGGATGGTCACGGAACATGCTGCAAGGTCATCATGAACCGTAATTTTGCGGATGCACATCCTGCACTTGCTGAGAGAATGCTGCTTGCGCACACACTGTGCGTACAGTTCATGTATGAGCACCCATACTATGCTGCCGAGGTATTCTCCGCATACTACAACGTTCCTATCGAAGTAGCCCTCAAGACTTACTGGAGAAAGTTCTGTGAAGAGGGACGTACAATCAGATGGGATCTGAACAGAGAATATATGGACAACCAGCTCAAGGAAATGCAGAAACTCGGTGTACGCGATGATATCAACACTCTTAATCTCGATGACTTTATCGATCTGAGCTTCTTCGAGAATTGCGGAGCTAAGGACTTCAACGAGTTCATCGCCACCAACATCGAGCCGGTATTCCCTGAGGATATCAGCTTTGAAGAATATAAGGAAAAAGCATACGCTATAGACGGTGTCAATCCAGAGGATGTTCCGGAATATTCAGAGTTTGAGAAGAAAGAATAGGATTATTTACGGACTTATCATCCTGTTGACAGTCTGCTCATGCGTATCTTGCACCGAAGGTTCGCATCGTGCAGATGACAAGATTATTATTGCCTGCGGTAATGATACCGCGGGCATACTTGTGAAAAAGACTGTAGCATCCTGCACACAGGCAGAGCAGGCGGATATTGATGCACAGCAGGTAGGTGACTGCTGCGGATCCAATTCGCAATTTGCCCTTTCCACGGGGGATGTAGACGTTGCAGTCGTATGTCCCGATGCCGTAAAGTTCCTGCCGGAAGGGGGCAAGGACTATATGGTAGTCGGTACAGTTGTGTATGATGCAAACCTGGTCGTCAGAAAGGCGGGCACATCGGAGATCCCGGCGTCAATCGGTTATATGAATAACCGTGTCAACCAGATAGATCTTCTCCGTGATAAATACGGTGACGGGCCCGAACTCAAGCAGATGTACGCGTCAGGCCTATCATATGCACTTGAAACAGATGCTGTAGACGCTGTCGTGCTGGATGCACTTACGGCACTTGCTCTGGGATATCCGTTCGAGAAGCTGTCTGAAGGACAGCCATCCGCGGTCATGGTCATAAGAAAGGACCTTGCGGATGATGAGCGGTTCATCAGTTTTGCGGAGCATTACAACGAAGTAGTTGATTCACTAAGGGACACAGATGAATTGAAAGACCTGCTCAACTCATATCTTGAAGAAGAGCATGGGGAGGCAGGCATGGAGGTATTGCCGTTATGGCAGGAAATGGGCGTAACATTCGGAAAAATCGAACTGTGAAGATAACGGGGGACAACTTCATCGGCATTCTTGTGATAGTAGTGCTGTGCGTCTGCTGGGCGCTTGCAGCACGGGCTATCGGAAAGCCTCTGATTCTTCCGGATTTTCTTGAGACAATAAAAACATTCTTTGAATCATGGCTTAACACCAGAGTGATGCGCAATCTCTGGATCACCATGAGAAGAGTCCTGACCGGGACATTGTACGCAGTTATCGTGGGAACTATCCTGGGACTGGCCATGGGCTATTCCCCTAAGATCCTCAAGGCGCTGTCACCTGTCGTCAACTCTATACGTCAGGTGCCGATCATGGCATGGGTTCCGCTTTCGATCGTATGGTTCGGTCTGGGCGAGGGCCCGACGGTATTTCTCATCTTCATGAGTGCCGTGTTCCCGCTGACCATTAATACAATTGCAGGCATTGCAGGTATAGACGAGAACTATATCAATGCCGCAAGAAGCATGGGAGCCAATACATTTGCAATATTCAGAGATGTGATAATCCCAGGGGCGCTGCCTGATTTTCTAACCGGAGTGAGACTGGCTGTAGGTGCCGGCTGGATGAGCGTAATCTGCGCTGAGTTTATTGCGACCAGTGCGGGATTCGGCTACCTGATGATAGAGGCACAGGAGAGGCTGCAGACATCCAGGCTGTATGCTCTGATGCTGATGTCGGCAATAGTGGGATTTGCCATAGACAGGCTGATCCTGCTTCTTGACAGAAAACTCACGGGATGGAGGTTCAGAGATGGCGTTGTTAGAGGTTAATAATCTGACTAAGGTGTTCGGTGAAGAGCAGCCTCATGTCGTTCTCGAGAATCTGTCCTTCACTGTTGAGAAGGGAGAATTCGTATCACTTCTGGGGCCGTCGGGATGCGGCAAGACCACGCTGCTCTCGATGATAGGCGGCTTTCAGATGCCGACAGAGGGGAGCATAGTCCTTGATGGGGACGTTATCAGGGGACCGAGCGCTACCAAGGGATATGTGTTCCAGAATTATGCGCTTTTCCCGTGGAT
>CADAJM010000107.1 GCA_902788245.1 uncultured Eubacteriales bacterium
CATACGAATATGCGATAGGCGACTTTGCCTACAGAAACGGAGACAATTTCGCAGCATGCATCACATTCAACGAGCCGCTGTCCAGAAGGTTCTACGCCGGATCCGACGTATTCCTGATGCCTTCGCTCTTTGAGCCTTGCGGACTCGCCCAGATGATCTCGATGAGATACGGAACTCTGCCTCTGGTCAGAGAGACGGGCGGCCTGAGAGACACGGTAAACGGCTACTGGGACGTAGGCGAGGAAGCCAACGGTTTCTCTTTCAAGACTTTCGACAGCACGGGCCTTTGGAACGCAGTTGAGCTCGCGCTGGATATCTGGAACAATAAGCCGGAAGTATGGAAGAAACTCATGCTGAACGCCATGTCCATGGACTACGGCTGGGATGCATCGGCGGAGAAATATCGCGAGCTGTATGACAGTTTGCTTCAATAGTAATTAGGGGAAGAGATTAAGTGTATATTTTTCATAATTCAAGATTGAATGAGTACAGAGAGCCCTTTGGTGCAGCAGAGACCGGCACCAAGGTCTCTCTTTCGATTGATGTTAAAGAGGCCGAGGTCCATGGCGTGCGCGCCATGGTATGGAGGGGAGAGGAAGTCTCGCCGACATACTATGACATGTCAGAGTCCGAGGCCGGATCGGGGCGCTACAGCACGGAGTTTAAGGTGCCGGATGAAGGCTGCCTCCTTTGGTATGCATTTGAAATCAAGGAGGGAGACAATACCGTATACTACGGCAACAACAGCGAGTGCCTTGGCGGCGTAGGGCAGACCTATGAATACAGTCCTGAGTGCTACCAGATTACGGTATATAAACCATCCGAGGTTCCGAGCTGGTATACAGACGGAATAGTCTATCAGATATTCCCTGACAGATTTGCCAGAGACGATGACTGGGAAGCGAGATGCAGCGCCGCAAATGAGAGAGTAAACTCAAGGCGCGAGGACGTAAAGCGCGTGCTCGAGCACGATTGGTATAAACCTGCGAATTATGTCAGAGACGAGCGCGGCCACGTGGCAGAGTGGGATATTTACGGCGGAAGCCTGAGGGGTATAGAGAGCAAGCTCGACTATATCAAATCCCTCGGCGCAACTTCTATATACCTAAACCCGATATTCGAATCGACCTCAAACCATCGCTACGATACAGCCAATTACATGCACATAGACCCGGCTCTCGGAACGGACGAGGACTTTGTGCACCTGGCGGAGGCTGCAAAGGAAAAAGGCATACGCATAATACTCGACGGAGTGTTCAGCCACACGGGCGCAGACAGCATATACTTCGACAAATTCGGAAACTACCCAAACCGCGATGCGGGAGACGCAGCGGAGCACAAAGGTGCCTGGGACAACGAGGATTCCCCATACAGGAGCTGGTACAAATTCGATGAGGATGAGGTCATCGGCTACAAATCCTGGTGGGGAGTGGAAGACCTGCCTGAGGTAAATGAAACGGATGCAAGCTATATGGACTTCATGCTCTCGGACGAGGGCGTCATGGCCCATTGGCTTAAAATGGGCGCATCGGGCTGGAGGCTCGATGTCGCGGATGAGCTTCCGGACGAATTCATCAAGGGCTGCAGGAAGACAATAGACTCATCCGCGGATGACGCACTCCTCCTCGGAGAAGTCTGGGAGGATGCCAGCAATAAGATAAGCTACGACGTAAGAAGGGAATTCCTGCTCGGAGATGAGCTTCATTGCACGATGAACTATCCTCTGAGGACAATACTCCTCGACTATATAAACTACACGGTATCATCAGGCCATGCGGCAGAGCAGCTCGTATCCCTTTCGGAGAACTACCCGAAGGAGCATTTCTATGCAGCTCTCAACCTCATCGGAAGCCACGACAGGGAGAGAATCCTGACCGCCATGGCAGTCGAGGAGGACTACGACTCCGCGGTCAGAAAAGTAAAGCTCCTGGCCGGGCTTCAATATACTCTCCCGGGAGTGCCTTGCGTGTACTACGGAGATGAGGCCGGCCTCACGGGCGGAGCTGATCCGTCAAACAGAAGCTGCTATCCTTGGGAGCGTGAGAATAAAGACCTCGCATACCACTACAGGATGCTCGGCCTCCTGTACAACGAACATCCGGCCCTAAAGGACGGAGAATTCACCATGCTCTCGGGTACGAACGGAATATCCGACGATATATTCGCATTCACCAGGGAAGGGCATGGCGAGAAGCTGCTCGTCCTTGCGAGCAGAAGCTACGATGCCTCCGAAATAGATCTAAGCGGCATCGAAGCACTCAAGTGCGGCTACGCACTTGAACTTCTCGCCAGCGAAGAACTAAAACCTGACGAAAACGGAAGCCTCGGCACGATTAAAATGGACAGGCTCTCCGTCAAGATCATACTTCTCAAGGACGAGGCGCCTAAAAGCCAGGGCTTTGAGAGATCCGCCGGCGTGATATGTCACATCAGCTCTCTCGGAACTCCGAAGCTCGGAGCGCCGGCCAGAGAATTTGTGGACTTCATCTCGAGCGCAGGTTTTAAAATCTGGCAGATACTTCCGCTGAACCCATGCGGCACGGGAGGCTCGCCGTACAGCAGCCACAGCGCATTTGCGGGCAACCCGGACTTCATCAACCCGGACGAACTTCCGGACAAAGAAGGATTCAAGGAATTCGCCAGAACCAACTCGGATTGGCTCACCGAATATGCCGTATACACGGTCCTCAGAAATAAAAACGAAGGAAAACCATGGCAGGACTGGCAGGAAGGTGAAAAGTTCGGAGATCCTCACGAGATATTAAACAATCTGAGCGAGGAAGACTCAAAGGAAGTATACAAATTAATGCGCCAACAGTACGCCTTCGACGCCCAGTGGCGCGAACTCAAGGAGTATGCTAACAGCAAGGGCGTGAGCATAATGGGAGATCTCCCTATGTTCATGTCTGCAGAGAGCTCAGACGTTTGGGCCAACAAAGAGGTATTCAAACTTGACGAAGACGGAAGACAAAAAGTCCACGCCGGAGCGCCACCCGATGCATTCACAGGTGACGGCCAGGACTGGGGAAATCCGCTCTACGACTGGGATTACCTTAAAGACACGGATTACGAATGGTGGCTCCGCCGCATCAAACAATGTGCGGAGAGATTCGATATGCTCAGAATAGACCACTTCAGAGGACTCTCCGAGTTCTACTCGATACCGGAAGGGGCAAATGTCAAGGACGGAGAGTGGCAGCACGGCCCGGGACTCTCCCTCTTCAGAGCGATATACAAAATGTTCGAAGAGGAAGGCCTAAGCCTGAAACTACTCGCAGAGGACCTCGGCATGCTGGACAACGGAGTAAAGAACCTGATCGAACTCACGGGCATACCGGGCATAAACGTATGGCAGTTCTCCGCATTTGAGATGCTGGATATGCCAAAAGAGGAAGCCGCAAAACGCGCTTTCTACACCGGCACCCACGATAACAACACCCTCATGGGCTTTGTCAGAACTTATCTCGGAGACAATATCATGGAGGAGGAACTCATCAGGGAGTGCATACGCATCATGCGTGAGATCTACGAGAGCCCGGCTCTCCTCGCCATGCTCCAGATACAGGATGTTTTCTTCATGGGTAGCGAAGCGAGGATGAACGTACCGGGAACCCCTGAGGGCAACTGGACATGGAAACTCGGCGAATACGACACATCTCCTCTTAAAAAGGAGACCCACGAAGTAGCCGAGTGGTTTAGAGACCTGGCATCGGAGACCGGCAGATAAAAAATGAATATAGTAAAAAAACAATGGAAGCTGCGACTAAATCTGCAGTTTCCATTGATTATTTTTTGAAAGAGGCATACAATAATCAAGGCGCAAGGAAACTAAAGACAAACTTTCAGTTTCCAAACGTCATGCAAAAAAAGAACAATCGAGAGGGATACAGGAGGTATCATATGTTATTTCAACTCTACAGCGAGCACGCCGTAATGCAGATTATCGGTTGGGTGCTCGTATTCTGCGGACTGATCGCAATGAACGAAATCGGCCGCAGGACTAAACAGGGCGGAATGGTCGTATTCGTAATCATCCCGACTATTCTCACCGTATACTTCATACTTGCACACCTGGGAATGTTCGGCGGAGCAAACAACCCAACGGTTGCATACATGGACGGCTGGTTCCACTACTTCAAACTCTACGCCGCAGACATCGGCTGCGTAGGCTTCATGATGATCAAGTACAAATGGGGAATCGGTAA
The DNA here is from genome assembly GCA_902788245.1 of uncultured Eubacteriales bacterium. Classification (GTDB taxonomy): domain Bacteria; phylum Bacillota; class Clostridia; order Peptostreptococcales; family Anaerovoracaceae; genus Crickella. Next base: position 4,206 of record CADAJM010000107.1, read on the forward strand.
AGAGAAATGGTTCAAATGGTTCCCGTGGTTCATCGTAGCCGCAAACATCATGATCGCAAACGTATCAGATATGGAATCCGCACTCGCCGCATACTCCATCACAGGAGACTTCAGCGGTGCATGGTGGGCATCAAGTGAAGGTGTATTCATCTACGGCGGATGGTGGAACATCGTAAACGCACTCGCAGGAATGATCAACATATTCTGCATGACAGGCTGCATCAACCTGCTCACATCCAACGACAAAAACAAGTCAGATATGCTCTGGCCGGATATGACCATCTGGTTCATCGTAGCATACGACCTCTGGAACTTTGAGTACACATACCTCAACCTTCCTACACATACATGGTACTGCGGAGTCGCACTGCTCCTCGCCCCGACATTCGCAAACGCACTTTGGAACAAGGGCGCATGGATCCAGAACCGTGCCAACACTCTGGCAATTTGGTGCATGTGGGCTCAGGTAGTCCCTGGCTTCCAGCTCTCCAGCAAGTTCGCTGCAGCTCTCCCGTCAGTTTACGGCGGAGCAACAGCCAACGGAATCACTGCCATGGATCTCTATGAGAAAGCCATCGCACTGTACAACGCAGGCGCAGGTAAGACTGCCGAGGCAGGTGAGATTATCTCACAGATGGGCATCACCGCAGACCCAAGAGCTCAAGGCGTAGTCGCAATGCTCGCCATAGCAGCCAACGTAATCTGCATCGCCATCATCATCAAGCGCTCGATCGAGATGGGCAAGAACCCATACTCCAACGACGTATTCGCAGGCACAAAGGACTACGAAGAAGCAATGGCAAGAGCCGAGTAATATAATTGGGCTAAT
>CADAJM010000108.1 GCA_902788245.1 uncultured Eubacteriales bacterium
TACAACCTTCTCTGCCCACTCACCTGTTGGGTCCTCAAGAGCCTTGAGTGCGGATCCTCTTACGATTGGTGTGTCATCGCCAGGGAATTCATACTCGTCGAGAAGTTCTCTTACTTCCATCTCTACGAGATCGAGGAGCTCCTCGTCGTCTACCATGTCGCACTTGTTAAGGAATACGATGATGTATGGTACGCCTACCTGTCTTGAAAGCAGGATGTGCTCTCTTGTCTGTGGCATAGGTCCGTCTGTTGCTGCTACTACGAGGATAGCTCCGTCCATCTGAGCTGCTCCTGTGATCATGTTCTTTACGTAGTCAGCGTGTCCCGGGCAGTCTACGTGTGCGTAGTGTCTGTTCGGTGTTTCGTACTCTACGTGTGCTGTGGAAATTGTGATTCCTCTTTCCTTCTCTTCCGGTGCCTTGTCGATCTGGTCGAATGCTACGTCACCGCCGAGTCCGTACTTTCTGTTAAGTACGCTTGTGATTGCTGCTGTAAGAGTTGTTTTACCGTGGTCAACGTGGCCGATTGTACCGATGTTGATATGCGGTTTGGTTCTCTCAAACTTTTGCTTAGCCATTTGAAACTTCCTCCTTAAAAATAACGTTACTTTTAATTAATTTAGGGACAAGCGTCCCTGTCCCTAACGGGTTTGCTGGAGCTGATGAGCAGACTCGAACTGCCGAAACCTCTTCCTTACCAAGGAAGTGCTCTACCTACTGAGCTACATCAGCGCATAGCACATTTGATAGTACATTATGACCCCTGTTTTGTCAAGAATTACGGGCTTTTTTCAAATCCCGTGAGCGCGGATTTTTCAACTACCTTGTGCCGTGTCGGTTAACCATTCTGCAACTATTACAGTCCTACAATTATTATGTGCTTATGGTTTGAGTTTTGATATCAAACTTATAGCATCTATAGGTTTTATATATTCTTAATGTGACTCTTGTTGACTGGCTTTAACAGAAATGTTATATTTTATCAACAAACGGTTACAGAACGGTTACACTTTTTGAAATTGATTTTAAGAGATTATGGCATTATTTGGAAGTAAAAAAAGTACAGAAGCCCCTCGCGGGACAAGTTTGAGTGAAGCTGAAGTGTTAAGGCGTGACTACGGAACAGCTAAAAACAGGCTGAAACCGCACTTCGTCAACAACATACTCTCTTCGATTTATTATCTCTGCGACTCTGACCCACAGAGGGCACAGAAAGTTTCTATGGACTTCTCATCCTACATGATGACCATCATCGAGCAGCTGGATAACCACAGCACTGCCCCTTTCACCAAGGAACTTGACCTGGTTAAGGCATATATATCCATCGAGGATTTGAGACTGGAGGATAAACTCAAGTCGGATTACGACATATATATCAGCGACTTCGAGGTTCCTCCGATGTCACTTGAACCCTTGGTAGAGATTGCTGTCAAACACAACATCGCAGCTAAGCCGGAAGGTGGCACCGTCACCATCGCAACCAGAAGGCTTGCCGAGGACGGTGTTCAGATTAAGATTACCGATACAGGCGTAGGTTTCGACCCTGCGAATCCGGATTTCGATCAGACCGACCTTCAAAATGTAAGAAGCAAACTCAAAAACGAACTCGGAGCGGAGCTGACCATACAGAGCGCACCGGGATCGGATACCGAATTCACGATTGTCTTCTATCCGAATAAATAAAACCTAGATTGGAGAATAGCAATGATACAACAGCAAGACGAACAACTTCGCGCAGAACTTGAAAGACTGCAGGCGCGCTACGACTTCCTCCTGGCTGCCGTAGACAACCTGCCGAATCCGATTTTCATGAAGGATGAAAGAGCCAGATTCTTCTTCTTCAACAAAGCATATGCGGAATTCTTCAATATGAAGCGCAGCGAGTATATAGGAAAGACGGTTCTCGATCTGGACTATCTGCCTCACGAAGACCGCGAACGTTACCAGAGCGAAGACCTCAAGGCTATTCAGCAACTTGACGTCATCAGCTATGATGCGACATTTACGGCACCTGACGGCGACGACCACCCTACTTATTACTGGTCCCGCGGATTTGAGGATGTCAAGAATGACAAACACGGTCTGGTTGGTGAAATCGTCGACCTGTACAAAGAGCGCAAGACCAACGTTTACAATCGCTCGGTTCTCTGGGATAAGGAAAACGAACTGATCGAAAGTGCCGAAAGCGGCACCAGCAATTCACACCTCGTACTCTTCGATCTTGACAATTTCGGAATCGTAAACGAAAAGCACGGACATCTCAAAGGTGACGAAATGCTTGCACAGTTCGCAGGACTCCTGAGAATGGAATGCCGCTCGACAGATCTTCCTGTCAGATACGGCGGAGATGAGTTCATACTCGTTCTGAACAATACGGATATCAGAGAGGCTGAGGAAATCGCCGACAGAATCAGGAAGAGGTGCGAAAAAGAACTCCTGACGCCGAACGGAGAAGCCATCACGGTAAGTGCCGGAGTTTGTGCAATCGGCGAGTCGGATAACATAGACAACATATCCGCTCAACTGCAGAAGTTCCTTGCAGAGTCCAAGGAGCAGGGGCGCAACAAAGTAATCACTATGAAATAAGAAGATTTCACAACTATATCTAGAGCCAAGTGAGAATAAACCAAATCAAGAGGGGATGCATTGCATCCCCTCTTATAGTCCTTGCTCCGATTTAATAACGGTATCCGCCCTATTCAACAATCTTGCTTTCATATACCAATCCCACGCAGTTGGCTCCGAGGTTGGCGAACGAAGCTGCCGAAGCTTTGTTGACTATGATCTCGTCGAACTGGATGTACTTTCCGATATTATCAAGTATGAGCGCTCTTTGTTCAGGCGGATATCCCGAGAATATGACGTACAACTTGTCGGTTTTGATCTTGTTTCGGTTCTGAAGGCAGCCTCTGACGAACTGGTTGCCCGTGCTCCTGATATATCCGAGCAGGAAGCGCTTAATCCTGAGACGTCCCTTCTTAATTGTAAATACCGGCTCGAAGTTCAGCACATTCATGAGTATGCGCGGCACGAAATGCGTTCTGTATTTACTGTTAACTTCGAGAAGCGACGGCACGAGGAAGTTAAGCTGAATCCTCTTCTTATAACGCTCGAGTTCGTCCAGCGCCTCCTCAAGCCTGAGTCCGCTCTTGAAGAGCTCGGATGCTTTTACTGCCATCATTCCCAGACCTGCCGATATCTGTTCAGTATCCATAACCATGATGTTGCCGAAGCTGTTAGCCGCAAGCTGTGCATTCTCGTACGCGTTGCTGACTGCCTTGGCGCTTGAGAGATGCAGGACGAACCTGGCCTCTGTCAGAACGTCTCCGAAGAACTTCTCATATTCCTCAACAGGTGCAGGCTCTGAGAAAGCATTGTGGCCTGTGCTTGTGAGGTAGTTCTGAAGATTGTCCGCATCTATCTCTTTCATATCGCAGAATCTTCCGACACTGGTCTCGATATAGTACGGCATCACCTTGATATCCATATCCCTCAGTATGTCATCCGGCAAATCGCAGATGCTGTCCGTCGTGATCATAAACGGAATCTTGTGAACCGTTTCGTAGGTGTTGAACACTTCTTCGTGAGTTACCGCATTCTTCTTTTCAACCATGTCAGGCGGCAGACTCGCGAGCAGGAGCGCTTCGAGCTGAGACGACTGAATCGGTTTGGCCAGATATGCCGAGAATCCTCTGTCGATATAGAAAGCTTCCCTGTCACTTCCGGCGTTGGCCGTAAGGGCGATTACAGGTGTGTTTCTGCACAGACCCTCTGGCTGCTGTCTGAGTCTTCTCAAAGCCTCTATTCCGTCCATCTGAGGCATCTCGTGGTCCATCAGGATGGCATCGTAGTGGTTTTGGGCTGTCATTTCCAGACATTCCTTTCCGGACTTCGCCGTATCCACCTTAACTCTGGTTGCTCTCAAGAGTTTCTGGCAAACTATTCTGTTCATATCGTTGTCGTCGACTACGAGAATTCTGGCCTCAGGCGCTTCGAATGACTGTTCATATGTCTCTGTCTCGTGTGCGATAAGTCCCGGTTTTCTGACAGTTCCGGCCTCTTTGCTGACGACCCCCTGAGGAATCTCCACGCGGAAAGTCGAACCTTTGGTGTAGATACTGTCTACGGTGAGATTACCACCCATGAGCTCTGTGAGCTGTTTGGAGATAGCAAGTCCGAGTCCTGTACCTTCTATGTTCTTTGTGTCGCTTCCCTCTACGCGGCGGAAAGCGTCGAAGAGGTACTGTATGTCTTCCTTACGGATACCTATACCCGTATCCTCTACTTCTATCGTCAGTATGAATTTATCCGTTCCGACAAACTCTCCACCGAATCTCAGGATGACCGAACCTTCTTCCGTGTACTTAATCGCATTGGTCAGGAGGTTGGTGACAACCTGTTTGATTCTAGTTTCGTCTCCGTACAGGTATGGCGGTAAATTGTCCGAAACTTGGATGTCGAATCTGAGTTCTTTCTCATTTGCACGGTTCCAGTGCAGGTTCGTGATATCGCTCAGCATGCGGCTGGTGTCGTATTCGGTCGGAACGATTTCCATCTTTTCTGACTGAATCTTGGACATATCCAGCAGGTCGTTGATAAGCGTGAGCAGCATCTTACTCGCATTTTGGATGTTGTATGTATTTTCCAGAACCTCCTGCGAGAGGTTTTTCTCACGCATGTTCATCTCATTGAGTCCGATTATGGTACTGATAGGAGTACGTATCTCGTGGCTCATGGATGAGAAGAAGTTATTCTGGGTTCTGTTGAGTTTCTCAACCTCCTGCGACTGCTCTCTGGTATTTTTGATCTCGGCCTCGAGGACCTTGCTCTGCACCAGATACACGGCTCCGATTATGGTCGTTACGAGAATGATAGACAGCAGTGTATCCGCCTCCTCGCTTATGCCTTCATGAAGCGGCACCACCCACTCCGGATGCTGGGCCTCCACTACATGGATTACGGAAAACGACACAAAGGTGAGCGCGAGGTAAATCCAAAAGGTTCTGCCCTTGAACAAAACGAAGACGAAT
>CADAJM010000109.1 GCA_902788245.1 uncultured Eubacteriales bacterium
GGCGGCAAGGGCAGCGACAACCACAAAGCTGCAGTTGTCGGCGACACAATCGGCGATCCGTTCAAAGATACATCCGGTCCTTCGATCAACATCCTGATCAAACTGGTATCGATGGTATCCATCGTATTCGCAGGACTGATTGCAAGCGCTTCGATACTGTAATCGGATTGCATATTGATTCGATGATCAGAATGAAAAGTGATTCGGTAATCGTAATGTAAAGCGCACTTTACATATTATAACCAATAAAAGTCACGTGTTTTCAAACATAAGCATTGAAGCACGTGACTTTTCATTAGAATCAATTATTTGAATAATAAGTGGTTCCAATCTTACTTATTATTGTTTAAAGCAGCTCCATGGAGAGGGTGGCTTTGCCATTGTCATATACCAGATGTCCCATGGCGCCGTTAATGAGGGTCATCGACGGTTTGGTATGTCCGATGTCCGCTCCCCATATGATAGGAACGTTAGTATCTCTGAATACACGATCGAGCTGAGACACATATTCTTCATCTGTATGTTCGCCCGGGAAAACCACGCGGCCGAATACCACAGCCTGAGCGTTATCGAAGAGTCCCATCATTTTCATTCTGTTCATAGAATACTGGAGAATCAAAGGTGAAATCTCAAACGGATCGAAGAACCAGATGAGCCCATCGTCTTTATACCTCTCAGCAAAACCCTGAAGATCCTCATAAGGAGTTCCGATTATCCAGTCAAGAACATCTATGCAGCCGCCTATCAGACGTCCTCTCGCATCGAGGCCGTATGATTCACAGAGCTCTCCTTCGAAGGGAACGAAGAGGGTCCATTCGACAGGGGTCTCCATCTTGTAATCTCCGTCCTCCTCATCAAAGCCTTTACCGGCATAGAACTCATACGACTGTTGCTCTACGATGTTACCCGAAACAATGTTCAAAGAGTTTTCCTGGAATTCATGGAGGGGTCTCCAGTCCCAGGCGCCGGCGTTACAACCGTAGATGGTGGCTATGTCGAGTTTGGTGGTCAGGAGCATCTCTATAGAAGTAGGATCTGAATAGCCGGCAAACCATTTAGGATTTGCTCGTACGAGTTCCTGATCTATGTAAGGGAGCATTTCCACGTTATAATCTCCGCCCGTGGCGCTCATGACCATGGACACGGATCCGTCGGCAAAGAGCTCATTAAACTCAGCACCGCGGACATCTGCAGGAGCGGAAGGGTAGTCCTCGCTTCTGACGCTTGCAGTCTCCTTTATTTCATATCCTCGATTTCTCAGACTTTCCATTGAAAGATCGAAGTATTCAAGTTTGTTTCCGACACCTGCGCTCGGTGCACAGATTCCTATGGTGTCGCCCGGCTCCGGGAACTTCGGATAAATCATTCATCTACCTCCAATTCAAAGTTAATAAAGTATAACATATCAGAATAAAGAGGGTGCTGCATCTTTAAATTGTTCCTATTTCTATAGTTGCGCACAAATAGGAACATTTCTCTATATGCATTACTCATATTATTGGTCCTATCAATAGAGTTGCATTGAAATAAGGGCATTTTTGTTTTTTTGAGTGTGCTAGATAAAGTTTTAACAAAATTTCATTGCCGAGCTTATATTCCATAAGGTAAAATGAACGCAACTATGGGTAACTATATCCAAAAGCAGTTTTTGTAGATGAACTATTTTAAGGAGGCACGAGCTGATGAAAGTATCAAATGTTCCTTTCAACGGGACAAAAGATCAGGAAGCCAAGCTGCTTGAAGTAATCGCCAAGTACAAAGGCCAAAAGGGAGCCCTGATGCCTATCATGCAGGAGGCACAGGAAATCTACGGATATCTTCCTTACCAGGTACAGAAGATTATCTCAGATGAGACAGGTATTCCTATCGAAAAGATTTACGGTGTAGCTACTTTCTATGCGCAGTTTTCAATGTCGCCAAAAGGCAAGTACGTTGTATCCGTTTGCCTGGGTACAGCTTGCTATGTTAAAGGCGCAGGTAAGCTTCTCGAGGAAGTTGAAAAACAACTCGGAATCGGAGACGGCGAATGCACTGCGGACGGCAAATTCTCAATCGATGTATGCCGCTGCGTAGGAGCATGTGGACTCGCACCTGTTATGATCGTTGGTGGAGATGTATATGGCAAACTTACACCTGACATGGTGGAAGGCATTCTGGCCAAATACGAATAACGCATAATGGAGGTAAGTCATGAAAACACTGCAAGAAATTAAAGACATTCAGGCAGCGAAGCACGGACAGATTGATATCAGATTCAATCCTGACACCGCAGAAGAAGCTGTCAAGACCTACGTCCTCGTATGCGGAGGTACAGGTTGTACATCCAACCACGCTGCAGAGATTATCGAAGAGCTCAACAAACTCATCGACGGCGCAGCAAAGAGAGACGAAATTCAGATTATCCAGACAGGTTGCCAGGGCCTCTGTGCTAAGGGACCTATCCTGGTAGTACATCCGGGCAACGTCTTCTATCAGGAAGTAAGACCTGATATGGTAGACAGAATCTTCGATGAGCACATCCTCGGCGGCAAACCTGTAGAGGAATACTTCATGATTGAAGAGGGCGCAGACGGTAAGGACATCCCTTATGTAGAGTCTGCATTCTATAATGATCAGCTCAGAATGGCTCTCCGCAACTGCGGAAAGATCGATCCGGAAGACATCGACGAATATATTGCAAGAGACGGTTATCAGGCTCTTGGTAAGGCACTTACCGAGATGACACCTGATGATGTAATCCAGGTTGTAACAGACTCCGGCCTCAGAGGAAGAGGCGGCGGCGGATTCCCAACAGGAAGAAAATGGGCTTTCGCTTCCGGAGACAGAGGTAAGGTTCAGAAATATGTAGCCTGCAACGCCGACGAAGGTGACCCGGGCGCATTCATGGACAGATCCATCCTCGAGGGAGACCCTCATTCAATCCTCGAAGCTATGGCTATCGCAGGATATGCAATCGGAGCTAACCAGGGATATATCTATGTAAGAGCTGAGTATCCTATCGCCGTAGACAGACTTGAGATTGCTCTTAAGCAGGCAAGAGAGTACGGCATGCTCGGCAAAGGCATTTTCGGTACCGACTTCGACTTCGATGTAGATCTCAGACTCGGTGCAGGCGCATTCGTCTGCGGAGAGGAAACAGCTCTGATGACATCCATCGAGGGTAACAGAGGAGAGCCGAGACCTCGTCCGCCGTTCCCGGCAGTCAAGGGACTCTTCGGTGCTCCTACAGTACTCAACAACGTAGAGACTTATGCCAACATCCCACAGATCATTCTGAACGGTGCTGAGTGGTTCAACCAGTACGGTACAGAGACATCCAAGGGTACAAAGGTATTCGCTCTCGGCGGAAAGATCAACAACACAGGACTCGTTGAAGTACCTATGGGTACAACACTGAGACAGGTTGTCGAGGAAATCGGCGGCGGCGTACCTGGCGGCAAGAAATTCAAAGCTGCTCAGACAGGTGGTCCGTCCGGCGGATGTATCCCGGCATCTTCCTATGACGTTCCTATCGACTACGAATCACTCGGTAAAATCGGCTCCATGATGGGATCCGGCGGAATGATCGTACTCGACGAGGACAACTGTATGGTAGATATCGCTAAGTTCTACCTCGGATTCACCGTAAGTGAGTCCTGCGGTAAATGTACTCCATGCCGTATCGGAACTAAGAGAATGCTCGAAATCCTCGAGAAGATTTCAGCAGGAAGAGGAGAACTCGAAGACCTCGAGAAACTCGATGAACTCGCCCACTACATCAAGGCGAATTCACTGTGCGGACTCGGTCAGACAGCTCCGAACCCTATTCTTTCGACACTCGAGCACTTCAGAGAAGAGTATGAGGCTCATATCGTAGAGAAGAGATGTCCTGCAGGCGTATGTAAGGCACTCCTCAACTACACAATCGATGCTGAGCTTTGTAAGGGCTGCACCAAGTGTGCACGTAACTGCCCTGCAAACGCTATCAAGGGCGAAGTTAAACAGCCTCATGTAATTGATGCGGCAGCATGTATCAAGTGCGGAGCTTGTATGGACAACTGCGCATTCGGTGCTATCAGCAGAAAGTAATGGAGGTGAGAACATGGCAGATATAAAAGTAACAGTTGATAACATTACGGTAACTGTTCCGGAAGGTTCCACCTTACTGGATGCAGCCCACAAGGCCGGCATCGATGTTCCTACACTTTGCTATCTGAGAGACGTCAATGAAATCGGCGCCTGCAGATTGTGTGTATGTGAAGTCGAAGGGGCCAGAGCTCTCGTAGCAGCCTGCGTATATCCTTGCACAGACGGCATGGTAGCTCACACTAACACAGAACAGATTAAAGACTACAGACGTAAAACTCTCCAGCTCATCCTGTCCGATCACGATCAGGACTGCCTCGGCTGCGTGAGAAGTACGAACTGTGAACTCCAGACTCTCTGCAAGAGATACGGAGTTGAAAAGACAGACTTCTACGAAGGAGACAAGAACGCATTCAACGTTGACGATTCTTCGGCTTCCATCGTAAGAGACAACAACAAATGTATCCTTTGCCGCAGATGTACCGCAGTATGCGAGAAATTCCAGGGCATCGGAGTTATCGGCAACAACGAGAGAGGATTCCAGACATACATCGGTCAGGCATTCGACCTGCCTCTGGCTGAGACATCCTGCGTTAACTGCGGACAGTGCATCGTGGCTTGCCCAGTAGGCGCACTCCACGAGAAAGACGCTACAGCTGCTGTTAAGGCTGCTATCGCAGATCCTAAGAAGCACGTAGTAATTCAGGCAGCTCCGTCCGTAAGAGTCGGACTCGGCGAATGCTTCGGAATGCCTATCGGTGCTGAGGTAGAGGGCAAACTCGCTGCCGGCATGAGAAGACTCGGATTCGACGCCGTATTTGACACCAACTTCTCGGCTGACCTCACAATCGTAGAGGAAGCAAACGAGCTGATCGAGAGAGTTACCAATGGTGGTGTACTCCCTATGATCACATCCT
>CADAJM010000110.1 GCA_902788245.1 uncultured Eubacteriales bacterium
AATGAGGATATTATGACTCAATAATAAAAAAGAGAAAATATTGATCGTTGTTATTGAAGAGCATAGTAGTCGTGGCGGTGGATTATGTTGATAAGCGACACTGATGCTCTAGGGAGCGGTGGATAAGTCGGTGGGCAGAGCTTCTCTGTCCATGGACTTATCCATGGCTCTTCGCTTATCCACATAATCCATGGCCTAAAGTTGTTGTAAAGGGAGCGTTCAAAATGCATCCGCAAATATGTTACTATTCAGTTGTAGTGCAGATGACCTGGAAATTATTCCGGAGGATAATGATTAAGAGTGCTGTTCGAAAACGTACATACAGGGCTATATACAGGCTGCTCGACAGAGTGTCACCCGTGCCGTTTGACTGCGGGACAATCTGCGGAGCGGCTTGTTGCAATGCGGCCAAATATGACGACAGTCTCGGAATGATGCTATTGCCGGGAGAGGACAAGGTGCACGATAAGCACGACGACTGGCTGACATGGGAGGCGCTTATCTCTAACGAGTACGAGTTTCCGGAGTCGTGGAAAGGGAAGATTTGGTTTGTGAGATGCAAGACGCCACCTGTTTGCCCGAGGCATAAAAGGCCTATGCAGTGCAGGACTTTTCCGCTTCTGCCGCATCTCAGCAAAGATGGGGAACTCAGCATGGTGTTCAATGACTTCGAGTTGCCGTACGCCTGCCCGATGATTGAGGATGAAACAGAGCTCGATGAGAGATTCATCAAAGCGACGAAGACGGCTTGGAAGCACCTGCTGCGAGACCCTCTGATATATGACCTCGTGTGGATGGAGTCGAGATCAAGGGACGAGCAATAGTCAAAAATGTAGAGAGATATAGCGCCACAAAAACTTTATATTAAACTCGCAAAATACTATAATTATTTGGTGGAGTTTAAGGAGAATAAAGCAGTGGAAGATAAACAATCATTATTCAGAAAAGAAGCGATTGATCACATATCCAGCCCGGAGCAACTGACAGATTATCTGCGTGTGACGAATCCCGGGACATGGGCTATTTTGCTTGTAGTAATTGCTATTCTCGTGAGTATTATCGCGTGGTCTACCATCGGTACTCTGGAGACTACTTCGGATGTCAAGGTTGTGGTTAAAGACCATGCCGCGACGGTTATGCCTACGTCCGGTGCAGAACTTACCAGCGGTATGGAGATGCATGTATCCGGAAAAGATGCCCAGCTCGCCTCTGCGAGAAAGGACGAGTACGGAAGGTCAGTCGGCGTGGCGGAGATTGAACTACCTGATGGAATTTATGACGGCAGCGTTGTGACGGAGGAAACCCATCCGATAGAATTCCTGCTGAAAGCGAGCAAGTAATTGGGCAAGAGCAGTGTAAAAAAACCGATTAAAAATGGCGTGGCCAAGGTGCCTGTAGTGATGCAGCTCGAAGCACTGGAGTGCGGGGCTGCCTCTCTTGCTATGGTCATGGCATATTACAATAAATGGGTTCCGCTCGAGCAGGTGCGCGTTGACTGCGGCGTCTCTCGCGACGGATCCAAGGCCAAGAATATCTACCTGGCAGCAGAACACTACGGTTTTGATGTTAAGGCTTATCGTATGGAACCGGAAACCCTTAAAGAAGAGGGAGAGTTTCCGTGCATAATTCACTGGGACATGAATCATTTCGTGGTCCTCAACGGATTTAAGGGTAACTGGGTATATCTTAATGACCCTGCAAGAGGCACGGTCAGGGTCAGTTATGAGGAATTCGGCAAATCCTTTACGGGCATAGTAATTGTGCCCACCCCATCTGAGAATTTCGAAGCAAGCGGAAAAAGAAAAAGCACACTTGAATTTGCAAAGAAGAGAATCAACGGCACAGGTGCTGCGGTTGTTTTTGTTATGCTTACAACCGCGATTACATACCTGTTCGGAATAATAAATTCAACAACTTCAAGGATATTCGTGGACAGGCTTCTTACCGGAATTAACAACAATTGGCTGGTTCCTTTCATTTGGCTTTTAGTACTGCTTGCGATTACGCAGGTTGTAACCGCGTGGGTGCAGGCCGTATATTCGCTGAAGATCAGCGGAAAAATGGCGCTCACCGGCAGCAGTGACTACATGTGGAAAGTCTTGCATCTGCCGATGGAATTCTATTCACAGAGGCTCGCCGGAGACATTCAAAGCAGGGCAGCTACGAATGCAAGCATAGCGACAACTCTCGTAAGCACTTTTTCACCGCTTATTCTCAACAGCGTTATGATGATTGTTTATCTGGCGCTCATGCTCAAAGCCAGTCCGCTGCTTACGCTTATAGGCATATCCAGCATACTGATTAACATTACAGTGGCTAAGATAATCTCAAACAAACGCATCAACATCACACGTGTAATGCTGAGAGACGCCGGAAAACTTGAAGCGAGCACAGTCACCGGAATAAGCATGATCGAAACCATCAAGGCCAGCGGTGCCGAGAGCGGTTTCTTCCGCAAATGGGCAGGTCAGCAAGCGTCGGTCAATGCACAGAATGCAAAGATAGTAAGAACGAATCAATATCTCGGTATGATTCCGACTCTCGTCTCCTCGATTGCGAATTATGCGGTGCTGGTAATAGGAGTGCTGCTCGTAATGAGGGGCAGTTTCACACTCGGTGCCGTTCTCCTGTTCCAGGGCTTCTTAACTTCGTTCATGAGCCCGGCTATGACTCTAGTAACCGCCGGCCAGACCATACAGGAGATGCGTACTCAAATGGAGCGTATCGAGGACGTAATGGAGTACCCGGAAGATGCAAATGCGGTAGACCGCGAGGTTGAGAATGCAGGGCTCAGCAAACTTTCGGGAAATATAGAATTAAAGAATGTTACTTTCGGTTATTCGAAGCTTGAAGAACCTCTGATTAAAGACTTCTCTCTCAAGATGAAGACAGGGGACAGAGTCGCCTTGGTCGGAGCTTCGGGCTGTGGCAAATCCACGGTTTCAAAGCTCGTATCCGGTCTGTATGAACCATGGAGTGGAGAGATACTCTTCGACGGAAAGCCGAGGAGCGCTTATCCGAGGGATGTCATGACGGGCTCACTTGCCATAGTCGATCAGGACATCATACTCTTTGAGGGCACGGTTTCGGACAACATCAAGATGTGGGATGAGAGCATCAAAGACTTCGAGGTCATACTCGCAGCCAGAGACGCTCAGATACACGAAGACATCAGCACTCTTCCGGGTGCGTACGGACATAAACTTGTAAGCGGAGGTAAAAACCTCTCCGGTGGACAGCGCCAGAGAATAGAGATTGCCCGCGTTTTGTCGCAGGATCCGACGATTGTCATACTCGACGAAGCCACGTCGGCTCTTGACGCACGCACCGAGTACAATGTCGTAAATGCAATACGCGACCGCGGCATCGCCTGCATAGTCATCGCACACCGCCTGTCAACTGTCAGGGACTGCGATGAGATTATCGTGCTTGATAAAGGTGAAGTAGTAGAACGCGGAACACATGATGAATTAATGGCCAAGAGCGGGCTTTATGCCGAGCTCGTAGCCAATGAATAAGGAGATTCAAAGTGGGATGGTTTGAGAATCAAATTGAAGAAAGACGGACCGCCGACAAAGAACTCCTCGAAGCTGCATTTGTAAAAGCCGCAGGAGCCGTTGTTGGCATGCGCGGAATGGAGCGAATCTTTGACGAGAGCATACTCGCCAAGGATGCGGTTGATGAAGTAATGAAGTACTTCCGTTTCAAACCGGTTGAGCTTCCGGATGATATTACGGATCCGAATGAGCAGCTGGATTATATACTGCGCAAGCACGGTGTTATGAAGCGTGAGGTAGAGCTGACGAAGAACTGGTACAAAGACGCGTTCGGACCTATGCTCGCATTTACAAAAGAAGATAAACTGCCGGTGGCTATGCTTCCGAGCAAGATCAGCGGATATACATATACAGATCCAAAGACAGGCGAAAGCCTGAAGATGAACGCCAAGAGAGCGGAGCTCTTTGAAAAAGACGCGATTTGTTTCTACCGTCCGCTGCCGCAGAAAGAATTGAAGGTCAAAGACCTGCTTATGTATATCAGAAACTGCATCACGTTCAAAGATACGTTTGCAGTTACGGTCGCCACAACTATCCTCACTATCATAGGCCTCATAATGCCTAGGGTTGTTCGTCTTTTGACCGGCCCGGTTCGCCTGAGCGGCAGACCGAGTGCACTCGTAGGCGTGGCGATAAGCATGATATGCGTTGCCCTTGCGATGGAGCTGACTACAAGCATAAGAGGGATGCTGACATCCAGGCTTAACATGAAGGTGTCTGTCGGAGTTGAGTCGTCTATGATGATGCGACTGATAGCACTTCCGGCTGCATTCTTCAGGAAGTTCAGCCCGGGAGAACTCAGAAGCCGCGCATCGTCGGTTATGCAGCTGAGCACCGTGCTGATAGAAATCATGCTGACTGTCTCTACGGGAGGCTTCAGTTCGGCCATATATATACTGCAGATATTCAGCTTCGCATCCGCTTTGGTAGTCCCGACTTTGATAATCGCGCTGCTTACCATGGCTGTGTCCGCAGCGGCGACAGTATCGCAGGTTCGTCTGAATCGCAGACTGATGGACAGCACGGCCAAAGAATCCGGAATGAGTTTCGGCCTCATCTCAGGAGTGCAGAAAATAAAGCTCTCGGGTGCTGAGAAACGCGGATTTGCCAAATGGCTCAATCTGTATTCCGATGTGGCAGAGATGACATACAATCCGCCGCTGTTTATAAAAATCAATACGGTTATCATTTTGGCTATAAGTCTCTTCGGTAACATAGTTCTTTACTATCTCGCGATCAAGAGCGGGGTGTCTCAGGAGAACTTCTTTGCATTTACAGCTGCATACGGCATGGTAATGGGTACGGTTTCCACCATATCCGATATCGCTTTGTCGGCAGCTCAGATTAAGCCTATACTCGAAATGGCGGAGCCTTTCCTCGAGATTGCGCCTGAGACTTCCGAGGGCAGAGAGATAGT
>CADAJM010000111.1 GCA_902788245.1 uncultured Eubacteriales bacterium
TTTGCAGGCAAAGAACTCGACCTTACCAAAAATCACGATGACATGGAGAAAATCCTGCGCACCATCAACACGAAATGGGATGCAAAAGAAGCAGCCAAACTCGCTCAGGCTAATCTCAACGCGGAGAAAAAAGGCGATGTTGCCATACTCGCCCCAAATGACGACACAGCGAGGGCGCTGTCAGATGTATTTGCCGCAAACAAAGAGATTACAAGCTATGTGATTACGGGACAGGATGCCGAACTCGCATCGCTTAAATATATCCAGGACGGCAAACAAAGCATGACGGTCAGAAAGAACACCGAAGAACTGGCCGCTGCAGCTTGCAAGATGGCAGACGCTATTCTCAAAGGACAGGGCGCCGAGACAAACGCCGAGTACGACAACGGAGCCAAAAAAGTTCCCGCGCTCAATGTCGGCACGACCATGATCGACGCAGAAATTCTTAAGGCGCTCGTATCTGAAGGAGTTTTTAATCAAGATGAGATTAATGCAGCAGGGTAATATATGTATATCCGATTGAAAAATAATGCCATTTGTGGCATTATTTTTTTGAGTTACATATGAGTTACATTACATTAAAAAGGTGAAAGAATGAGTCAAATTGTATTAATCGTCGATGACGATATCACCAGCCTTAAACTCGCGATGAGTATAATAGAAAAGGACTACAGGGTTGCTACCGCAATCAGCGGTGAGATGACTTTGAAGTACCTTGAGAAGAACAGACCGGATCTGATACTTCTGGATCTTAACATGCCTGATATGGACGGCCTTGAGGTCATGGAAGTCCTGAGCGCAGATCCTGAATATTCCAAGATACCGGTTATTTTCCTGACCGCCACACACTCCCCTCAGATTGAGGCGCAGTGCCTGGACGTAGGCGCGCTTGACTTCGTGAGCAAGCCGTTTATACCGCAGGTACTCAGGAGCCGTGTGCGCAGGATACTCGAACTCTACAATTTCAAAGACCAGCTCGATGCCATGGTCGAGGAGAGATCCAAAGAGATAATGGATAAGGCCGAAAAAAAATCCGAGATCCAAAACACTGTCATCGTAGGACTGGCCAATCTCATAGAAGAGAGAGAGAACAGCACCGGGGCACACGTGAGAAACGTACAGATATATGTAAAAATGCTGTGCGAGGCACTCAGAGAACAGAGAGTGTACGCACCTCAGATTACGGACGAATTCATGGAGCACATCTACTACTTAGCGTCATTGCATGATGTAGGAAAGATAAAAATTTCCGATGCAATTCTGCAAAAGAACGGTGTGCTTTCCGAAGAGGAATTCGGCATCATGAGGAACCACACCAGATACGGAGCAGACATCATGGACGAACTCCTTGCGGGATGCACAAGTGAGGACTGCTGGAGAACAGCTCACGACGTGGTTCTCTACCATCACGAGAGATGGGACGGCACCGGATATCCGGAGGGACTGGCCGGAGAGAATATACCTCTCGCCGGACGCATTGTAGCTGTAGCGGATACTTTTGATACGTTTTGCGAAGACTGCATGGACAAAGGAGAAGACGCCGATGAATCTCAGGCGTTTGCCATGCTGCGCGAGGCCGCAGGGACCAGACTGGACCCGAGGATAGTAGAAGTCTTTGTGACTCTTGAAGATAAGTTGAAAGAGATGATAAAAGAGGGAGTTCTATGAACGATCACATAAGCTTACGTGAGCGTCGGAGAGAATTACTGATTACCACAGCGTACACATTCTTTTCCGTGCTGATGATAATAATGACTCAGGTCGAGGCGTGGCCGCTGTTTTACATCCCGATAATAGCAGCAGAACTCGCATTCATATGGTGGAGTTATGTCACGAAGTTCCACAGCTATCTCTTCCGTGCATCGGTGGTAACGATAGCGATATGTGTCAACGTATTCCTGTACGGAATACAGGGAGTGAACTTCACGGTGCTCATACCTACCATATGTACCCAGTTCGTGCTGTTGTCATTGTATGAAATAGTGAGAATTATGGATATTGTAGTAACAGAGACCGTAATTCTCTTTATCTACCATGCAACCGTCAACAACGACACATTTATACCGGACACCCAGCTTGAAAGAAGCCGTATGATGCTTCAACTGGTGTCTCTCGTCGCACTTGTTATACTGTGCATCTACAGAATCAGACACCACGTACAGGAAGAGGAAGACGCCATACTGCTCGAGCAGAGAGTAAAGAAGGAAATGAAGATCAAAGACGACTTCGTAGCCAACACCTCTCACGAGCTCCGTACACCGGTTAACACAATATCCGGAATGTGCGAGATATTACTGCAAAAACCGCTCGCAGACGACATTCACAGGAACGTAGTGGACATACAGATGACGAGCGTCGAGCTTCAGAACATCATAAGCGACGTAATGGACTACTCGGCTCTGGAATCCGGAAACCTACTCCTGAGTCCGCGTGAGTACAATATCACATCCACTATTAACGATGTGATGAATACCATGACCTTTGAGAACAGCGAGAAAAACCTCGAGATTCTCTTTGACTGTGACCCTAATATTCCGTGCCTGCTCGAAGGAGATGAGCAACAGCTCAGACGTATACTCAGCAGCCTTATCAGTAACGCCATCAAATTCACCAAGGAAGGCGGAGTTATCGTAAGCGTTACTTACAGGAAGGAGAGATACGGAATCAACCTGATCATATCCGTAAAAGATACCGGTATCGGTCTCACGCTCGAGGAGCAGGAACAGATACTCAGGGGATTCTACCAGCAGGACAGCGACAGGAACAGAAAGAGTACCGGTATGGGACTCGGCCTGACCATATCGTCCGCGCTCATCAAGATAATGGGCGGATTCATGACCATCAAATCCAAACCTGGTTATGGCAGCGACTTTACATTTGCCATCCCGCAAAAGGTAGTCAAGAGCGATCCGTGCATTTCGCTGCAGCACCCGGGAACCATCAAACTGGTATGGTATTACAATTCTCGCTCGGAGAATGCGCTTATGAGAGACGCTCTGGCAGAGCAGATCAACCATTTCGCAGACTACTTCGGAGTCGCCTCTCAGAGAGCATCGACGCTCGAAGAAGTCAAGCGTATCGCATCCAAGGAGTGGGGCATCTACCTGGTGCTCGGAAAAGACGAATACATGCAGGACAAAGAATACTTCGATGCTCTGGCCGGCATGATTACTATAGTTCTCATACTGGACTATGCAGACACGGTCAATGTCGCACCGAAGATTCACGTGTTGCATAAACCATACAACTCCATCATGCTCGCAGAGATACTCAACGGAAGAGAGCAGCCTACTGCAGCGAGGAGAATGAAACAGAAAGAATTCGTTGCGCCTACAGCCAAGATACTGGTCGTGGACGACAACCTCATGAACCTCAAAGTTGTGGAAGGCTTGCTGCGTAAATACCGCATCAAGATCGTGACGGCTACTTCGGGAGAAGAAGCCCTCAACCTCATAGACTCCAGAGACTACGATTTCGTATTCATGGATCACATGATGCCGGGAATGGACGGAGTGGAATGCTTCCACCACATCAGAAGCAAGCCGGGCGTATATTTCGCACAGGTTCCTATCATAGCGCTGACTGCAAACGCAATAGCCGGATCGCGTGAGATGTTCCTGAGCGAAGGCTTCAATGAATTCGTCGCTAAGCCTATCGATACGGCGCTTCTGAACGACGTACTGCAGCGCTTCATACCTATAGATAAACAGATAGTAGACGCGGATGCTGCAGGCGAAGCGGAAGAGACGGAAGACAAGGCGGAGATTAAAGAGACGAAGGAAAGCACTTCGCCTCGCATGGAGAATCTCGTCGCCAGCCCTCATGAAATGGAGGACACTGTTGAAGAGATAGAACTTACGGGTATAGATATGGAGGCCGCCATTCTTTACTGCGGTTCGATCGAAGACTTCAAAGAACTTGCCGAAGTATATTGCAAGAGCGGCAAGAAATATACCGAAGATCTCAAGGACGTATTCGAAGCCAAAGACTGGAAGAATTACTCCATACTCGCACATACAATCAAGAGCACTTCCAAGACACTGGGAGCCAACGAACTATCGGAACTTGCGTATGAACAGGAGATGGCCGGCAAGGAAGAAAACGAGGACATCATCATGTTGCATCATGATGCATTCTCGAAAGAGTATAATCGCATGCTCGATATGCTGAACAGATATCTGAATCCGGGCAGCGCCGAGCCTGAGGAAAAGAAAAGTGCTGCCAAGACCAAGTCCAAGTCTAAGACCAAGTCTAAGGCAGAGACAAAGGCCGGCGGCACTGCGAAAAAGACAAAATCCAAAGCCAGCGATATAGATGACTGGAACGCTCTCAGAACAGAGCTTATAAAGTGTCTCGAGACATTTGAGACCAGAGCCTTCACAGAATGCCTCGAAAAGTACAGAGGCCGCACGTTGAACGGGAAACCGCTGACTGACGTACTCAGCGGAGTGGAGAGGAAAGCGCAGGCCTTCGATTTCGAAGGTGCGATTGCAGAACTGAATGTAATCGGAGGTGACGCATGATTATTAGAAAGATCAGAGATTATATATTCTCTCAAGACAGATCTCTTGAAGAAAGAAGATTTGTATTTGCATCACTCCTGGTATGCTTCTCGCTGTTCATCGTACTGGTAACGGTACTTGCAACTCAGTCAAGGCTGGGAATGGTAGGGGCGTGCATCGCAGCAATTGTATTGACTCTTGTACTGATGAGAGTCGCACTTAAAACGAAAAAATACACTGTCTACAGCATAGTAATAGTGCTGATATCACACGCCTTTATCCTGCCTATGGGTTATCTCATGGGAGGAGGCATCCACAGCGGTGCACCTTTCTGGCTGATACTGGGAGGAGTTATAGTATTTCTGCTATTCAGAGGCAAACTGCTATTTGTAT
>CADAJM010000112.1 GCA_902788245.1 uncultured Eubacteriales bacterium
AAGGTAGATTTGGATACAATAATCACATATTTATATCTGAAATCTTGTCTTAAATCTCAACTGAAATCTTGATGGCTTTCCGGTCCTTCATGTCATAGAGTGCCTGTTTGGCTTTATCAAGTCCTGTATAGTGTTCTGTAATAAAAATTCCCGGATGAAGGTCATGCTCCCGGATTAAGCGGAGCACGCGTTCCAGGTTCTGCCGGCCGCCCCTGGACAAAGAAAATTTCAAGGTCTTCCCTGCCATACCGCGTCCCATGGAGAACTTCGGAAGGAGCAGTCCGTCAATCTCTGTATTTCTCCTGCTCTCCTCTCGATTCCGTGGATCCTCGAGATTCCGAAGCTCCCGATCCTCGCGCTCCGGGTCTGCGCTGAAATACATGACATTGGACACAACACCTGTCCCGTACTTTACCATATCCACGGCCTCGGCAAGCGTATAGACATTGCCTCCGCAGATCAGCACCTTGTCCGCGCCACGTGCTATCGCGTTGTTTACAAATTGCAGTCTGTCATCTGCTACAGTTACCTCAAACCCGAGCATCCTGCCCATGTCAACCATGGCCATTGAGATATGGCCGGCTCCGCAGATTACGAGTTTATTCTCGCTGCCCGGAGACTCTATGTATACCTTAGTTTCGTCGATTTCCGTAATCCTGCTCTTTGCTGCATTGCACAATTCTGCAACATGTTCAGATACAAAACCCTCTTCGCAAGACGAGTAGATTATTTCTCCATCCGAAACAATCGCCTTTTCACCGGCATGATCCCCATCTATTACGTGAACTATCAGAGCTCCGGGATCTTTATTCTCTTGTATAGCTTTATAGAAATCCATGCCTACGCCTTTCCGAATCCGCAATTTGGATATGTGCATATCTCGCAATTAAGGCAAAGTCCGCCTTCTCCGAGCCTGTCGAAATCCGCTTTTGAAAGGATCTCCCCTGTCATTATCCTCGGCAGCACTATATCGAATATTGTGCGTTTCGCATACATAACGCAGCCCGGAAGTCCAATCACCGGAATCTTCGCATCTCCGTAATACGCGAGCAGGAACATAGCGCCCGGGAGCACCGGTGCACCGTATGTGACAACGCTGCCGCATACGTTTCTTATGGCCAGAGGAGTTTTATCGTCAGGATCCACGCTCATGCCTCCCGTGCAAAGAATCATATCGCAGCCCTCATCAAGCAGTTCTCTGATGCTCCTCTCAATGAAATCGTTGTCGTCGTTGCATACTTTGTGACCGACGACCTTGGCTCCGAATTCTTCAACCTTTGCTTTCACGACAGGCGTAAACGTATCTTCAATGCGACCATAGTAGACTTCGTTTCCCGTCGTAACTATGCCAACTTTGTGCTCCTTGAACGGAACTACCCTCATGATAGGCTCAGCCCCCGCAAGAACTTTTACCTCATCCATCTTTTCCTTTTCAATTACCAGAGGAATAATCCTTGTTCCTGCAAGCTTATCCCCTTTTTTGACTGGAAAGTCGCCGTGGCGGGACGCTATCATCATCTGACCGTAGGAGTTAACAGTCATGAGTTTTTCCCTGTCTATCTTAAATACACCGTCGCACTCAGCGGCGAGCTCAATCTTTCCTTCTTTGACCTCTCCTCTGCTCATATTCGCACCCTTGCATATTTCGCAAAGGACCTCGGCAGCGTCATTTTCATGCATCATGGAGTCGTCGCTTTCCCAGACGTAGATGTTGTCCTTACCAATAGACAGCAGTACGGGAATATCTTCCTCTGTAATGATGTGACCCTTTCTGAATCTCGCGTCCTTGGTCACGCCTTTAATTATCTGTGTGATGTCATGGCAGAGCACCTGCCCTACCGCATCTTCCGTTTTCATCAGCTTCATGTTTTATTCTCCCTTTACGCTGAGCCCGTTCTCAGCCATCATCTCCCGAAATCTTTTCTCGGCATAATCCGATGTCTCTTCAAGGAGTTCTTTGTATATCATCATGAGTTTTCTGCCCTCATCGGTGACTTCGGCTTTTCCGCCGCTCTTTCCGCCCTGATGCCTCTCGACTATCTTGTATCCGAGCCCGCCTTCGCACCTCTTAAGTATGGTCCAGCCTTTGCTGTATGAAAAACCGCAATTCTCACAGGCCGTGCGGACATTGCCGCATTTGTCTATCTCCTCGAGAAGCATAACGGTGCCCTTCCCAAAGAAAGACCTGTCCTTCGAAAACTTCAATTTAATTTGTGATCTTATGTCTTCTTTTTTCATGCTCTTATTGTATACCAAGCGAGTTGTTTTGTAAAATAATTCGCTGCCTCTGTTCAGTTTTTCCAAACACATAAAAAAGCCTTGCAGTTTGAATTGCAAGGCATCAATAGTCTCCGATATATCCTATTTGCTCTCCTTATATACCACGTCGCAGTATATGCAGCGGTACTTTTTGTTCTCAGGATCTGAGAGCCTGAACTTGTGGACTATCTCCTGTTCCTGAGATGTGATGCATCTCGGGTTTTTGCACTCGATGACTCCGGTGAGAGTCTGAGGCAGTTTCAATTTAACCTTTTCTACCAGTTTATGATCCTTTACGATGTTGACCGTCATCTTGGTGTCGAAATATCCGAGTATGTCGAGGTCTAGGTCAACATCTCCGTCCACCTTAATTATGTCCTTTTTACCGTATTTGGTGCTGTTTACCCTCTGGATAATGGCCACGGTGCAATCCACCTTATCAAGGCCGAGGAGATTATATATCTCCCAGCCTTTGCCGGCCTCTATGTGATCCAATACTACTCCGGTATTAACTCCGTCTATATTCATTCTTATCCCCCTATTTCATACCCAGCATAAACAGTATCAGGGCCATTCTTATATATTTGCCCATCAGAGCCTGGAAGAAATACGTGGCTCTCGGGTCGTCGTCCACATCGACAGAAATCTCATTAACCCTCGGCAGCGGATGCATGACTATCATGTCTTCTTTGGCATCTTCGAGCATCTTGCGCCTCAGTATGAAACTGTCTTTCAGTCTGATATAGTCCTCTTCATTGAAGAAACGCTCTTTCTGAACTCTGGTCATGTACAGAACGTCGAGTTCAGGCATGGCTTCTTCAAGGCTTCTGGTTTCCTTCCATTCAACGCCTTCGGCATCGAGGGTTTCTTTCATATATCCCGGAAGATCGAGTTCCTCAGGTGAAATCATGACGAATTTTACGTCATCATATCTCACCATGGCCTCGATCAGTGAGTGAACCGTACGTCCGAACTTGAGGTCTCCGCATAGTCCGATAGTCAGCCCTCCTAGTTTGCCCTTCTTTCTGTGTATGGTCATGAGGTCTGTCAGTGTCTGAGTCGGATGGAAATGTCCTCCGTCTCCCGCATTGATAACAGGAACTTCTGCGTGATTTGCGGCCACAAAAGGCGCACCTTCCTTCGGATGCCTCATGGCTATGATGTCCGAATAGCAGCTCGCCATTACTATTGTATCCGACACGCTTTCTCCCTTGGCTGTCGAGCTCGATGCCGCCTGGTCAAATCCCAGGACGTTTCCGCCGAGTTCCATCATAGCTGCCGTAAAACTAAGGCGAGTTCTCGTGCTCGGCTCAAAGAACAGAGTCGCGAGTTTTTTATGCGCACATATATCCTGATATGCCTCAGGATTGTCAATTATGTCATCCGCCACTTCTATCAGATGATTTATCTCATCCACCGTAAGATCCGTAATGTTGATAAGATGGCGTAATTCCTTCATTAATTCCCCTCCCGGATTACTGCTCTCTAAAATAAATCTCCGTATCCGTCATCTCTTCGATGATGGCAAGAGATTCAACTCTGTATCCCTTCTCTCTGAGTTTGTCGCCTCCCATCTGGAAGCCTTTTTCGATAGCGGCTACGCATCCGAGCACTTCAGCTCCTGCCTGCTCGCATATCTCGATAAGTCCTACCAGAGCACTTCCGTGAGCGAGGAAGTCGTCTACTATCAAAACTTTGTCATCAGAGCTGATATATTCCTTTCCGACAATAACGTTGTTGTTATTACCATGTGTAAATGAATGGACCATAGTCGAATAGCAATCCCCCGATATATTCGAAGTCTTGTTCTTCTTGGCATATACCACAGGAAGATTCATGGCAAATCCTGCAGATACCGCAATAGGAATACCCGATGCCTCGATAGTGAGAATCTTGGTTGCTCCCGTATCCTTAAACATCTCGGCTATCTCTTCTCCCATCTCCTTCATAAAAGGCGTGTCTATCTGCTGGTTAAGGAAATTTCCAACCTTCAGAACTCCGCCCGGCAGTATTTTTCCGTCCTTTAAAATCTTTTCTTCAAGCTTTTTCAACTCTGTGTTCCTTCCTCTCTCTGCTCATCATTTCTGCTACATCTTCATGCGTTTCTTAAACATATATGCAACACCTGCTGCTGCAAGTGCAAACACCACTATCAACCAAGTATATGATTTATCACCTGTTTCGGCTCCTTTAGATTCCGAGTCCTCCTCTTCATCATAGATTCCGAGAACGAAAGAGTCTTCTTCGCCCGATTGCTCAAGGTATTCCTCCTTGACATTCGTAATCTCAACATTATTGATGATTTTGCCTGCTGCATCTTCGTTGATTCGACACTTTATATTTATGGTCTTGGTCTCTCCGGCCGCAACCTTTACATTCCAGCTGACCTTCTGTCCGTCATGCACACCATTTGAATCATCTGACACGTACGTCAAGTTGTTGCCCATCGTATCCAAAACAACTATGTCGTCTGCATCGCCGTCCCCTGTGTTCTTTACGGTGATTACATATGGAATCACATCGCCCGGTTTAGCCTTAGTCACATTCGAAGTTTTCTTGACAGAGAGTTTCGGTGTCTTCTCTTTTGTGTC
>CADAJM010000113.1 GCA_902788245.1 uncultured Eubacteriales bacterium
TATCGTACTTGTCCTTATTCTTACCAATCAGAAGGTCCGTGAATGAAATGGCCTTGCCAAATCCCGGAATCTGAAGTTCTTTAGGATAAGTACCGATCGATACGATTACATCATCGTATGCTTTGAGCAGAGATGTAACATCGTTGATCTCTGTATTGAGTCTGATGTCGATATCCCATTTCTTGAGCTCTCTTTCATACCATTTCATCAGCTGTTTGTCAGCGTCCTTGAAGGACATCGCCGCCGATGTGTTGTAGAGGCCGAAGAGTTTGTTGTCCTTTTCGAATACAACCGGTTTATGACCTCTTTTCTTGAGTACGAGAGCAGCCTCGAGTCCGCCGAAGCCTGCGCCTACGATGGCGACGTTCTTAGGTTTATTGGTCGGCACGATTTTGTATTTGTTGTGCTGCATCGTGGAAGGTGTCAGTGCGCAGCGTGCAAGCTGGAGCGAGTCAAACAGAGGCTGTGTGTTAGGCGTGTGTTTGGACTTCGCGAAGTTGAAGCAAGCGTTGTGACATCTGATGCAAGGTTTGATCTCTTCCTCTCTGCCTTCCCTGAGCTTGGTAACCCAGTCAGGATCTACGAGGTTCTGGCGGGCGATTCCGAGTCCGTCAATCTTTCCTGCTTTAATCTCTTTGGCGCCTACCTTGAGGTCCATCTTACCTGCACAAACTACAGGCTTGTCAGTGAACTTCTTGATGTGCTCTACATCCTCGAGGTTGCAGTTGTCAGGCATGTAGACAGGCGGGTGAGCCCAATACCAAGCGTCGTATGTACCGTTATCACAGTTGAACATATCATATCCCATGTCGGACAGATACTTGATGGCTTTCTCGGACTCAGCCATGTCACGACCGAATTCTTCGAATTCCTCGCCCGGCTGTGCACCCTGGAGCCAACCCTTAGTCTTGGATACTACGGAGTATCTGAGAGCTACAGGGAAGTCCTCTCCGCACTCTCTCTTGATAGCCTGTACGATTTCAACAGGGAACCTGAATCTGTTCTCGAAGGAACCGCCGTACTGGTCTGTCCTGTAGTTCATGTTCGCAATCGTGAACTGGTCGAGGAGGTAACCCTCGTGTACGGCATGAATCTCAACACCGTCAACTCCGGCCTCCTGACAGAGTTTAGCGGTCTTTGCAAATGCTTCGACCATTTCCTGAATTTCTTCGATGGTCATCATACGAGACTTGAGAGACGGATACCATCTGTTTGGAGTTTCTCCTGCAGATGCGCAGCAGTACTCAATATCCACGATTGGTTTTGAGATAGCGCCAAAAGCCTTATGCTCGAGCATTTTAACGAACATGTCGTTGATGGCCATAGAGCGGCCAAAACCTCCGGCGAGCTGGATGAATAGTTTGGAACCTGTTTTGTGGAATTCAGGCATCCACTCTGCAAGATCTTTGAACATTTTTTTGTTTTGATAGAGCCATCTGCGGCCCATTGTATCTCTTACGCACTGCATTCCCGGAAGCACGAGTCCTACGCCGTCCTGTGCACGTCCGAGTATGTGATGTGCAGCCTCTTTATCAAAGTGGCAAGGTTCGAGCCAGCCAAAGAGGGATGTGCCGCCCATGGAAGTTTGTACGATTCTGTTCGGTATCTCGACATTGCCGATTTTCCATGGCGTAAATAGAGGTTCATAATCCTTTTTCATCTAAACTCCTCCTACACTATAGGGGTAATGATATTCTCTGTAAAACGCATTAAATATCATAAAACTACTGCCTCTATTTTAGCGAAAACTGAAGGCTTGCGTCAATCATACTATTAGTAGAAAAACCTGCTTTGTGGTAAAATATTTCTCGGTACTAAAGACAGGAGGGCGTGACTATGAGCTATGATTTTGAGATCAAAACTTTTACGGATGAAAGAGCTTATCATAACAC
This sequence comes from uncultured Eubacteriales bacterium, assembly GCA_902788245.1. Lineage (GTDB taxonomy): Bacteria > Bacillota > Clostridia > Peptostreptococcales > Anaerovoracaceae > Crickella. The sequence goes on from CADAJM010000113.1 coordinate 1,893, forward strand.
GGCGATTCTTATATATCTGAAAGCAGTGCATGCCGTATTCGGCGATGCCGATGTAACAATCGGAAACTCTCTTAATCAGGGTTATTACAGTTACATTAATCGCGCCGGTGCAAACCTCACCACTTCGGATATCCATAAAATCAGAGACAGGATGGATAAGATAATTGCTCAGGATCTGGAGATAGTCACGGAACACGACAACGTCGCTCATGCAATGCAAAAATGGGCCTCGCTCGGATATCCGGAAAAATCGCGACTTTTGGAAGGCAGAGATCCGGGCGAAGACTACGAGATCTATAATCTCAAAAACTACAGAAACTGCATGTATTGCAGTCTGCTGCCAAGTGCAGGATACATCGATCTGTATGACATTCGCCCTTACAAGCATGGACTCTTGCTTCGACTTCCGAATGCACTTCACAGTCATAAGATTCCTAAGTACAGAGATGATGACAAACTCTATGAGGCTTATGCTGAGTCAAGGCGCATGAGAAAGCACACGGGCATCGAATATCTGGCTGACATCAATGATTTAATCAGAAAAGGCATGGCAGATGATGTCATCAAGGCCAGTGAGTGGTTCCAGAAAAAACAACTCGAAGACTTCGGCAGGAGAATAGCAGAAGAGCAAAAGAAGGTCGTACTGATAGCAGGACCGTCTTCGAGCGGCAAGACAACTACCGCTAAGATGGTATGCGAAGAGATAGAGGCCGTTACGGGCAAGGCGCCGCTTTATCTCGGAACGGATGACTACTTCGTTGAAAGAGGGCAGACTCCTCTCGGAGAGGACGGAGAACCCGACTTCGAAGGGCTCGGAGCACTGGATATGGAACTCTTCAATCAGCAGATGGGGGATCTCCTGGCCGGAAAGGAAGTGGACATTCCGGAATTCGACTTCGTAAACGGCACCAAAATCTTCGGCAAGAGAATTACCAAACTCGAGAAGAATCAAGTGCTGGTCATCGAAGGAATACACAGCCTTAACGATGTGCTGACCGAACACATAGACAGAAAAGACAAATTCAAAATATACATAAGTCCTCTTACACAGATTGCCATAGACAGGCACAACAGACTGTCCACCGCAGACGCCAGACTCTTGAGGCGCATGGTAAGAGATAATCAGTTCAGGGGTTATGATGCAGAGAGGACACTTGAACTCTGGCCTAAGGTAAGAGCGGGAGAGAGCGTAAACATATTCCCGTACAGCTCATCTGCGGATGTGGTGTTCAACTCAAGCACTGTTTATGAAACCAATCTCCTCAAGACTTATGCCGAGCCTCTTCTCGAGAACATTCCTGAGACGAGCAAACAGTATGAAGAGGCTCAGAGAATACTGAAATTCATGAAGTATTTCGAGAAAATCGAATCGTCAGAGGCTGTTCCGGACAATGCCATACTCAGAGAGTTTATAGGTCCAAGAGAATAATGCTCATCCGAAGCAGAACGACAATCATTCAAGCATAAATAATAATTAGTTATTGGAGGAAAGAAATGAAACAATTCGGCAACAGAATCAGCAACAAAATCAGCAATAGGAAAGGAAATGCAACGTTATATCTGATAATAATACTCTTGCTGTTTTTGGGAATTGCATCGATGTTTATAAAACTCAACTGGAGGAGATTCAAAGCCGAGGCCAGTTTCGGAATCACGGTGGCCGTCGTGGTAATCGTGCTCCTGCTGGTGCTCTTTGTTCTAATTAAACGCAGCATCAACAAATCCAGAAAAGAAAGAGAACAAAAGAAACTCGCCAAGGAAAGAGCCAAGCATGAAGAGCAGGTGGCCAAGCTTCAGGCAGAGAATGCCAAATTGGAAGATGAAGTAGATGCTCTTGAGGAGAAATTGAACAATGAGTAATGTGATGATTATCGGAGGCTCCCGCGGCATAGGTGCGGAAGCCGTCAGAACATTTTGCAGAAACGGGGACAAGGTCGTTTTTACATATCACAAATCGGAACTCGAGGCGGATGCGCTCAGGCAGGAGTGCGGTGCCTTTCCGGTGCGATGCGATGTCAAACACAGCGACTCCGTCAGGATAGCAGTAAACAGAGCGATAGAAGCTATGGGTCAGATAGATGTCCTTATATGTAATGCTGCGATTGCCGACTACAATCTGGTAACGGATATTAATGAGACCAGATGGGAGGAGATTATCAGCACAAATCTCAACGGCGTTTTCTACGCTGTTCGTCATGTATTGCCATCAATGATCAGTCGCAAAAGCGGATGCATCATAACTGTCGGATCGATGTGGGGTGAAGTAGGTGCATCCTGCGAGGTAGCATATTCAACTTCCAAAGCAGGCGTAATAGGGCTCACCAAAGCGCTTGCCAAAGAAGTCGGACCATCCGGAATCAGAGTCAACTGCATATCTCCCGGACTGATAGACACGGACATGAATAAATCCGTGGATGAAAACTCTATAGAAGAAATGGAGGAGGAAACTCCTCTGGGAAGAATGGGAAGTCCGGAGGAAGTAGCTGCAGTAATGAAATATCTGGCCTCCGATGAAGCATCCTTCATCACCGGCCAAGTCATATCCGTCAACGGCGGCTACATAGTGTAGATTAACATCGTAATACTGAACAACCAACAGAACAGACTCGTGTCTGTTCTTTTTTACAAAGGCTTTTGATGAGGATTTACAGTTGTGCAGTTATGGATAACCGGCGCAGTGCCATGAATAAGTGCATGCACAGCGCGATATAAACAGTACAGCACGCGCAGCGCTGCACACACACTTATTCACAGCCTGCCAGTATATACCCACCTATCTACCATATACTCTGCCGGTTACCCACAGCCTGCACAACTGCTACTACGAATGTTGAATAATAATAACAATTAAGATTATTGTTCTTCTTAATACCGAAGAATGATCGTAGTCGAGGCGGTGGAT
>CADAJM010000114.1 GCA_902788245.1 uncultured Eubacteriales bacterium
GATGGCCGGAGACGGAGCGATGCTCATAACTGACGACGGGCAGAGATTCCGAGTAGGAGTTCCGAAAGGTAAGGTCAAGAACTCCGTAGGAGCAGGAGATTCTATGGTGGCAGGCTTCGTAGCAGGATATATGAAGACAGGAGACTATGGTGCGGCTCTCAATATGGGAACGGCTGCCGGAAGCGCAACAGCTTTCTCCGATGATCTCGCAACAGGAGATCTGATATACGATATTTACGAGACTCTCTGACAGAAAGACTCGTCGATATAAGAACTATATTGTAAGAGGGATGGGAGTACATCCCGAAATAAGATCCGCATAACGCAGAAAGGATAATTATGAAGATTACGGATTTACTCAAAAAGGAAGGAGTGGCCTTGAATCAAAAAGCTGCCGATCAGAATGCAGCAATTGATGTCATGGTAAATCTCCACGACAAGGTTGGAAACCTTAACGACAAAGATGCTTTCAAAAAGGATATTGAGGCTAGAGAAGCAAAGGGATCAACAGCAGTCGGAATGGGAATTGCCGTTCCTCACGCTAAGTCCGCAGCCGTTAAGCAGGCAGGACTCGTTGCTATGACAGTACCTGAGGGAGTTGATTACAAATCACCGGATGGTCAGCCAAGCAATCTCCTGTTCATGATCGCTGCACCGGAAGGCGCTGCTGACACACACCTTGAAGTTCTTTCAAAACTCATGACTATGCTCATGGATCAGAACTTCTCAAAATCTCTTGTTGAAGCAAAAACTGCAGATGAATTCCTCGGACTCATCGACGCTCAGGAAGCTGATCGTGATAAAAAGGAAGATGCAAAGGCAGAAACAGCCGCTGCTGCAGCTGCAGGTTCCGCTGCCACAAAGATTCTCGCAGTTACAGCATGTCCTACAGGTATCGCTCATACATATATGGCAGCAGAGGCTCTTGAGCAGACTGCAAAGGACAAAGGTCTTTCAATAAAGGTAGAGACTGACGGTTCCGGCGGAGCTAAGAACGTGCTCACAGCTGCTGAGATTAAAGATGCAGACGTTATCGTTATCGCTGCAGACAAAAACGTAGAAATGGGACGTTTTAACGGCAAGAAAGTAATCAAGGCTTCGACAGCTGACGCTATTCACCGTTCAGAGGATCTGATCAGCCGTGCAGTATCAGGAGATGTTCCTGTATATCAGCACTCAGGTTCAACTGCAGCAGCAGATGTTGCTACAGGAAACGAAAGCGTAGGAAGAATTATTTATAAACACCTCATGGAAGGCGTTTCGCACATGCTTCCGTTCGTAATCGGTGGCGGTATCCTTATCGCACTCGCATTCCTTCTGGATGATTACTCAATCGATCCGAGCAACTTCGGTTCAAACACTCCGATAGCTGCATGGTTCAAGTCAATCGGAGGAGTTGCATTCAACTTCATGCTTCCTATACTTGCAGGTTTCATCGCTCGCAGTATCGCAGACCGTCCGGGACTTGCTGTAGGTTTCGTAGGCGGTGCCCTTGCAGCATCGGGAGCTACATTTGCAACACCTGACGGTGGAGTTCCGTCGGCATTCCTCGGAGCACTTCTTGCAGGATTTGCCGCAGGATACATCGTGCTCGGCATGAAAAAGGTATGTGAAAAACTTCCTGACGCACTTGAAGGAATTAAACCGGTACTTATTTACCCATTATGCGGTATACTGATAATAGGTATTGTAATGTGTGCCATCAACCCTATAGTTGGCGCGCTGAACACATGGATTTCCAACGTACTCAACGGCATGAGCTCCGGCTCAACAATCGTGCTCGGAATACTGCTTGGCGCTATGATGGCTACAGACATGGGAGGCCCTCTCAACAAGGCAGCATATGTATTCGGTACAGCTGCACTTGCAAACCAGAATGAAACAGGCTTCATGATCATGGCTGCAGTAATGATCGGTGGTATGGTTCCGCCTATCGCTATCGCACTCGCAACAATCTTCTTCAAGAAGAAATTCACTGCAAATGAAAGAAAGTCAGGCCCTGTAAACTTCATCATGGGACTTTCCTTCATCACAGAGGGTGCTATTCCATACGCAGCAGCAGACCCACTGCATGTAATCCCTGCACTGATGGTAGGTTCGGGAGTTGCAGGCGCACTGTCAATGGCATTCAAATGTACGCTTATGGCACCTCACGGAGGAATATTCGTATTCCCTGTAGTAGGTAATGTAGCAATGTATCTCGTATCCCTTGTTGTAGGTTCTGCGGTAGGATGCTTGCTGCTGGGCGTACTCAAGAAAAACGTAGAAGAGTAGTTTTAAAGCGGAAAGGAGCTTAAAATGGTATCTAAAAACATCACGATTAAGAACGAACAGGGTATGCACATGCGTCCGGCAAGCCTTCTGTCTCAGATGGCAGCAGGATTTGAGAGCAGTGTAAACATCAAGGCCAACGGCAATACATGTGATTGTAAGAGCGTCATGTTCCTTATGGCGGCAGGCCTCAAATGCGGATCTGAAATAGAACTTGTATGTGACGGTCCTGATGAGGAAAAAGCACTCGCTGAAATTTCTGCTTTCATTGAATCCGGAATGGGCGACTAGTCAGACTACTAAAGTAACGGAGGCATAAAATGTATAAAGGAATTGCTGCATCGCGCGGAATCGGAATAGGCAGTATATGCAGGTTGATCGAACATGATCTTTCATTCGAGGCCAAATTGGTGGAAGATCCGGTAGCTGAGAAAAAGCGTTTTCAAGAGGCTATTGACAGTTTCGTAAAAGATACAAACGCCATGGCTGATGACATAAGAAAGAACATCGGTCCTAAAGAAGCGGAAATTCTTCTCGGCCACGCGGTTATGATGTCCGACCCGGCCATGTCCGGCGAGATGTTCAAGATGATTGAAGGCGGTCAGTGCGCAGAATCCGCTTTGACAGCAGTATGCGATATGTTCATCGGTATGTTTTCCAATATGGAAGACGAGATGATGCGCCAAAGAGCATCGGACATCGAAGACGTAAAGGTCAGCGTGCTTAAGAAACTGCTTAACATAAAAGATGTAAACATCAGAAAAGTGGCACCGGGTACCGTACTTGTATGCAAGGACCTTACGCCTTCAATGACATCTCAGATTGTCAAAGAGAACGTAGCCGGAATCATCACGGAAGTCGGAGGCAATACATCGCACTCGGCAATTCTCGCAAGAGCGCTTGAAATACCTGCCGTACTCTCCGTTCCCGGAATAGTCGATGCAGTCAAGGACAAGGACACCGCTGTTATAGACGGTACGGAAGGTGATGTATTCATCAACCCTGACGGAACAGTTCTGTCCAAATATCTTATCAAACGCGAGGAGTTCCTGGCTCAGAAGGCAGAACTTGAGAAGTTTGCCGGAAAGCCGACAGTGACTGCAGACGGAAAAGAACTTGAACTTTTCTGTAATATCGGAACACCGAGAGATGCCAAGAAAGCCATGGAGTGCGACGGAGAGGGAATAGGCCTCTTCAGAACGGAATTCCTCTTTATGGATAACGCTTCTTATCCTACAGAGGAGGAACAGTTCGAAGCATACAAAGAAGCTCTTGAGACTATGCAGCAGAGGACTGTTATCATCCGCACACTGGATATCGGAGGAGACAAGGAGATTCCGTATCTCGGACTCAAGAAAGAAGAGAATCCTTTCCTCGGATACAGGGCGGTAAGATACTGCCTCGACAATGTTGAGGAATACAAGATTCAGCTAAGAGCAATAATCAGAGCCAGTGCTTTCGGCAAGGCTAAAATCATGGTTCCGCTCGTAACGACTGTTGATGAACTCAGAAGCGTAAAGAAACTGGTCGAAGAGATTAAGGAAGATTTGAGAAGTGAAGGAATCGCCTTTGATGAGGGAATAGAAGTGGGCTGCATGATGGAGACAGCGTCAGCCTCACTGATAGCAGACCTTCTGGCCAAAGAAGCAGACTTCTTCTCAATAGGTACCAACGATCTGACGCAGTATACTATGGCAGTAGACAGGGGCAATGCGGATGTTGCAAATCTCTATTCGGCATTCCAGCCATCGGTGCTTCGTTCCATAAAGAACATCATCGAATGTGCAAACAGGGAGGGAATCCCTGTGGGAATGTGCGGTGAGGCAGCTGCAGATCCGTTGATGATCCCGCTGCTGATCTCATTCGGGCTTGACGAGTACAGTGTTAATCCGGTTCTCGTCCTCACGGCCAGAAGCATAATATCCAAGTGGACAAAAGCTGAGGCGGATGAGCTCGCTGCCAAGATAATGGCTATGGACAGCAAGGATGAAATTATATCCGCGCTTAAAGCCGCAGCCAAATAAGCTTCGTATTTCGCATTCAAATTAAAACAAATCCAAAACCGCAACTATGCAAATTGTTGCGGTTTTAAATTGCGAGCACGGTATGCAGCGGATATAATTAGAACAAAAGAGAGAAGTGCAGATAATATGACTTATAAGATAAAAGAACAAGACATCATAAAACTGTTTCCGAAGAGACCTGCCGAATGCAACAAAGGGAACTTCGGGTATGTGGCCCTGATAGGGGGCTCGATAGAGTACAGCGGGGCAATCAGGCTCGCCGCAATGGCAAATTCCGCCATGAGATCCGGAGCCGGGGTCGCATCGGTGGCGGCGCCGCGTACGATTTGCCCTGTCATCGCAGAGCAGATACTCGAGGCGACACTTATTCCTTTGGATGATGACAAAGGGAGGCTCGTTTTCTGTGAGGACGAGTTCAAAGCCATATGCAGGCGTTATGACAGCATCGCTTTCGGCATGGGAATTGCCATGA
>CADAJM010000115.1 GCA_902788245.1 uncultured Eubacteriales bacterium
CGGCTGGTTCATCAGGTCAGTGAAGAAATGCTTTGCCTGAGTTGTGAAGTTTTTCTGCTTGAAGACAGCGCTTTTCTTATCAAATAGGTGCTGCTCGTATACTTCTCCTTTGGCTATCATCGTATATCCCGGCAACAGCTTGCCGTCTGCAGTCGCCTCTTTTTTAGTCCTCAGATGGCGGCCATTCGGATCAAAATACATATTCCTGGTCGCTATTTTCATCACCGGTTCTTCCAGTTTTTCTCTCTCAGAATAGATCAGATGGATGTGATAATTGTTCATATCATGATTGTGATGGAGAGCGGCAATGCATTCAGCACCGTACTCTTTTCTGAAAGATTTCACAAAGTGCTTCAACACTTTATCCGGATCCCAGCCGTATTTGTAGTAGACTTCCGGCAGAGCGATGATAAATTCTCTGGCCTCGATGCACGTTCCACTTGTGCCGGATCTGAAGAAACTGTCACGATTTTCCTTTGCGAGTTCTCTCCAGTATTCGTCCGGCTGAGTCTGATAAACCGCATAAAGATGCTCCTGTTCCTCGCCGCTGCTTATATAATTTATCCTGCCCATAAGATCCGGTAGTTTCTCGTGTCTTATATAACTTGCTCTTCTCATATACTATTTCCCTCCATTTTCTGTATTACCTGCGCGGGAAGGCGTCGCCCCGCGAGGCGAAATTCACAGAGTACAAACCATAAGGTTTGTGCGATGGGTGTATTTCGCTCTCAATCGGCGAGGCCTCTTAAGGCGGCAAGATGGCAACATGGCAATTTGGCAGCAACCTGTTAATAGCCGGTAAGATGCCAGCATCAGCTCAGAAGTACCGCCTTACCATCTTGCCATCTTCATCGCATGGATCAGACTGCATACCCCGTGTACCACCTGTCCGCTTCTTTATGTGATGTGATACCGAGATCCTTCATCGCATTGCGCAGTGTCTTCTCAGCGATCTTCTTCTCTTTTGCTTTCTCCATAAGCTCGGTACTTGGGATATACTCGCCAGGTTCAGGGAGCTCTGATGCGAGAAACTCTTTTGCCGCTATCGTCTTCTGTCCTTTGACTCTCGTGCTCTGCAATAATTCCTCCGCCGTGATATCGTAAGTGCCTTCCCACTCGAAGCCTCTCTCCTTGCTCAGGCGAAACGCGACCGGGTCAGGCGGATAAGTAAGTGAGCACTTTGTTGATGCCAATACTCGCACGTCTCTGTCGCGCGGAGACTCTGCGCACAGGATCACGCTGCGTGCTGCAGCAGTGAAGTCGATCGATCCAAGGCCTCTGTATTCGGGTTTACCTGAATCTTTCTTGTTCAGATGCCCGATCAGCACCATGCCGCAGCTGTTTACGGCAGCAATGTCTCCAAGGTGCTTCAATCTCGGTCTGACTTCATTTGCCCTGTGCATATCCACATTCTCTCCAAGATATGCCTGGATCGGATCAAGCACCACCAGCCCCGCATCCGTCTCTCTGATCGCCCAGATCAATCTTTCATCTGTCATGCTGAGCATCCTCTCCCCTTCATCAATGACCGAGACTCTGCTGCAGTCTGCTCCGGCTGCAACGAGTCTTGGCTTGACAGTATCGGCGAGTCCGTCCTCGGCTGTCTGATAGATGACGTTGATAGGTTCTCTAATCTGTGGGCTGCCCGGCGGATCAAGAAGATCCCGCCCCGTAGTGAAAGCTGCGATCAGATTGAGCATTGCCATGGTCTTCCCCTTGCCTGAATCTCCCTGCAGAATCGTAAGCTTGCCGACCGGGATATATCCTTCCCAGAGCCATTCGACCTGTTCTATCTCCACATCGTTCATATTGATAAGTTTGTAATCGTTTTCCTTCATTCGTTAACCTCCATTTGTGTTCTTTCCATACCCCTTTTAAAAACTGCTGTCTCAGGGGCGTTTTTCATAAAAAAGCGTTAGCTATCTCGACTATTTTGTTTTCAATTCTTTTCATCGATGTTTGTATCATTTGCCGGACGTTTTCCCATCCTGTACGGCCACAGCGGGCACCATTCGATTGGGCATAGTCTTACTTCTTTTTTCTCGCCGCAGCTGCAGTCAAGACATTTAGCCCGTATCGCTTTCATAGGTGTCATCTTTCCCATGATCTCTCCTCCTCTCACTCGTTCTCTCAATTACGCCGTCCTTGCTTGCTCTATCTGTCTGAGCCTTTTGATCCTAATTGACTCATGACCATGTCCTCGCTGGTGTTGCTGCTCATATGGCTTCTTACTGTCCATTTCATTGATCCAGTTATATAAGGCCTGCAGCTCATACAGTTTCGGCATAATGGCTCTGACAAACTGTCTTATCTGTATTTCCGCTAGCTCCATAAAACCTCCTTTCCTGTGTTACAAAGTGATAAGTTGCATCATTGCTGGAAGGCATTAGCCTCTCCATGTATTTCTATAGTTTTTAATAGCTATTTTTTAGGAAGTAGATCATTATATAACTTTTTCTGACATAGTCAAGCATTGGTATAATCTTTTTTGTTATATTTTTCTTGCATATGCTTTGAGAATATGCTACAATCCCCTCAGAAAGAGAGGTGGCTGAAATGTCAACAGGAGAAAGGATTCGTTATTTTAGACGACGCAAGGGATTAACACAGGCAGAACTCGGAGAAGCAATGGATTTTGCCGGGAAGTCGACCAATGTCAGAGTGGCTCAGTATGAATGGAATCGGCGCGAGCCGAGGAAAGATGTAATAGAGCAGTTCGCGGAAATCTTTGATGTTGCACCGGAAGCTATTCAGAACCCGGATATCGACACAAAGATCGGTCTTATGCATACCCTTTTTCAGATAGAAGATTTATACGGACTAACCATTACAGTCCTTGATGGGTATATATGCTTAAAGCAGGATATCAACCATCCGAAATACAACAAGGAATTTGCCGATGATCTCAGAGCATGGTATGTCATGAAAAACAAGCTGACGACAGGTAGCATATCCAAAGATGAGTATGATGAGTGGCGATATAAATATCCGATGCTCAGAGAGGATGCGGAACAAAGGGACGGTTACTATTACAATATGGACTCCGGGGCCCAAGGCAAACCGATGGAAGTAAGAGACAACACCGCCATATACAGCGAAGAAGACCTTCTGAAGATCCTGCAGCTGTACAGAGAGAAACAGACCGAAAAAAGAAACGAGGAGTAACACTTGCGCAACCTCTGAACCCTTTGGAAAATCCCATTAAACTGACGTCAGTTTAATGGCCTGCAAGGTCGGAATACGCAATTGACTACAACGATCAGTCAGTCTGAGTTGTAATAGTAATTCGTACAACTCGAAACAGGTCGCAAAAGCTTAATGAATGTGGGTACTATTTGTACCCTGGAAGGAATCCCATGAGCAATAAGCCAGACACTATTAATGAAGAAACGACCGCAGCGAACTCGGTTGAACTTGTCGATGAACGCTCGCTCAAAGAGAAGATATACATCATACGCGGGGTCCAGGTCATGCTCGACTTTGAACTTGCGGAAATATATGGATATACGACCGGCAAGATGAATGAGCGTGTAAAGGATAACGCAGAACGGTTTGAAGGAGAGGAGTTCCGCTTTCAGCTTACAAAAGACGAGTATAACAACTTGAAATCCGAAAAACGGATTTCAAGTTGGGGTGGACGCAGGACTCTTCCATATGCATTTACCGAGCAAGGTATTTACATGCTTATGACTATTCTCAAGGGTGATCTGGCGGTAAAGCAAAGCCGCAAGCTGGTTCGCATGTTTAAGTATTTGAAGGATTATGTCAATGATAATCCTGCACTTATAGTTAACCAGCAATTACTATCAATTTCTGCGCAAACCGCTGATAATACTCTGGCTATAAAACGCATCGAAGAAAGGATGGTCTCACATGATGACCTGTCAGATTTCGTTAAACTGTTTGATAAAGGAATCCAAAACGAAGAGATACTTATTCTTGACGGACAGCCTTTCAAGGCTGATGTCGCATATCAGAAGATATATAAAAGCGCAAAGAAGTCTATTATCGTCATTGATGACTATATCGGTGTGAAAACCCTGCATCATCTTGTACATGCGAAACCGGGTGTGAAACTTACAATCATCAGTGACAACAAGCTCAAAATACTGAAACTCTCGGATTACAATGATTTCCTTAAGGAGCATCCGACAAGAAGAGTGGATTTCATCAGGTCAAAAGACCGTACACACGACAGATATATAGTAATTGATAATGATACCGTCGGGATGAAGATCTATCACTGTGGAGCCAGCAGCAAGGATGCCGGGAAGCGTATAACTACGATTACAAGACTATCAGATGTAAATGAACACAAGGAAATGATTGCATCCCTTCTGAGCAATAAAAAGCTGATATTAAGTTAACTGGAGAAATGATTGCAAATGAAAAACGCAGTAATATATGCAAGATACAGTTCAGATAAACAGAACGAAATGTCCATTGAGGGACAGATAGACGAGTGTAAGCGCTATGCGGCTGCAAACAATCTTCTTATCGTACATGAATATATTGACCGGGCACAGAGCGCGAAGACAGACAGGCGGCCGGAGTTTCTCCACATGATTGCTGACAGTGAGTTTGGAGGCTTTGAAGTAATACTCGTGTATCAGCTGGATCGCTTTGCGCGTAACAAGAACGACTCCGGTTACTACAAGAAGATACTTGCCGACAATGGTGTTAGAGTCGTTTCCGCCAAGGAGAACATTGCAGCCGACAGCTCCGGCATTATCACTGAAGGTATGCTGGA
>CADAJM010000116.1:0-3367 GCA_902788245.1 uncultured Eubacteriales bacterium
CATTTGCAAAGCTTTCAGACTGCTTGCATCAAAAGAACCCGCCACAAGACGGGCAAGTTAAGAGGCTGCCACATTTATCCAAATGCGACAGCCCCTTTTATTACTTTCTTTTGTTTAAGAAATGTTCAGATTTGTTTACCGATAAGGTATTTGGGCGTATTCTCTAAACTACCAAAACAGATAATTAGATAAAAGGTTACAGAAAGAAGTTATAGTGATGAAAAAGAGAATATTGACTTTATTTATTGCGCTTTCGGTAGTGTTTACCGCATTGCCTACTATGTCATTTGCTACTACGGCGATCAGCATAGATGACAAGGCGGTAGTATACACTCCTTCAAGCGATTACAAGAGCGGTGACTGCATACTGACATCCAGCAGAAATATGATCAGAAGGGCAGCCATACTTAGGGGATCTAAGGTGTGGTCCAATACCACAAATGCGACTCTCAGAAAAGATGCAACCATAATGGGTTTGCTGTGGCACAATTTCTCGCACACTGCTGACGGACTCTGCTACAACGTATCAATGCAGAAGTTCACAGGGAGTACAGAGGCAGCCAGAATTAAAGAATTTGAAAATATACTTAAAGATCACCCGGAAGGAATAGTCGTATGGGGTAAGAAATCCTCGGTATTCGGAGAACACGGAGTCTTGCTCACAAGTGTAAAGGGCGGTGTTCCGTATGTGGCGGATTCTGCGCACAATATCGGAAGCAGCAACAGAGGAATTGAACCGTGGAGCAAGAGTACAATGTACAGTCCGGTGAAGTGTACACAGTATTGGTACATCAAATCGGTAAGTCTCGGGAAGGGGGCACCGGCACCTGCGGCAGGACAGCCACTGGCTCCTATATCCGCAGGAGAGGTTAATACGGCTTCCACGCTTAAGATAAGCGACACGACCAAACCATCAAGCATTACGGTCGGCAATGGTTTCGTAATCCGTGGAGTTGTTGAGTCAAACTACAGAATTAAAAATGTAAATGTCGCGGTTATAAACAGCAGCGGCAAGACGGTAATAGGACAGAGCGTTAATCCTAATTCCTGGAACTATAATCTCTCAGGAGTTGATCCTAAGATAAAATTCGGCACGCTCGGCCTGGGTACATACAGGTACAAGGTTACCGCATCGGATGAAAAGAAATCTGCCACACTCGTTGATGTCAGCTTCAATGTAGTTAAAAAGAAAGCTTCGTCTAAGCCTAAATCCTCGCTCAAGATTAAGTCGTACAATGCGCCGAATTCTCTGAGACAGGGTGCGGGATTTAAAATAAAAGGGAAGATCACATCTAACAAGAAGATTACCAAGGTTACAGTGCAGGTAGTCGATTCATCGGGAACAGTCAAACTCAGTGCGAGCAAGAAAAACAAGAAAAAATCGTTCAATCTGAAGAAACTCGATGCAAAAGTTAAGTTCGGTAGACTCCCTAGAGGAACATACACTTACAAGATAATCGCAAAGGATAAGAAGCAGACTAAGACTCTTGTAAGCAAGGGGTTCTCAGTAGTGTAAAATCATTTTCTCAAAACTCACAAATACGGGAAACCGGTCGAAAGGCCTGCTGATAATCAGCAGGCCTTTTGATTTCATAATAACGTTAATGCCGTATGTTAAGTATAAAGTTTACTTGGCGATATATCTGCTCTCGATGTAGTAGCGCTTCTCGTTGGCTTCTCCCATAGAGAATGTCTTGCGAGGGAGTGCTCCGTCTGCTGCAACAGCAGGGAAGAGCATGAACTTATCCATAGCAGGAAGCAGGAAGCCTGCATTTCCTTCCTTGGCAGAAAGTCTTTCAACTACGTCTGCTCCGTGGATGTAGTCAATCTCACAGCATTTCTCTTCTTTGACCATGATGTCGAGAGCCTGCTGGAGGCATCCCACCTCGAGTTTATTCTCAGGGCCTTCAACTATGATCTTGCCTTTGCCGCCGGAAGTCATGCACGGAATCTCGAAAGCACCTGCAGGAACGGCTGCGTCAGCTGCAGCAAGATATGCTTTGCCGTTATGCTTATCGAGAAGTTCTACAGTATGTGCTACGAGTTCGTCGCCGGACTGACCGTTTGATGCGAAGATTACTCTGTGAATAGGTTCGAATACTATGCCGTCGTCGTGGATATTCTCAATCTCGCAGAGTGCGAATCTTGCAGGGTGATTCTCAATCTCTTCAGGGCTGAGATCTTTTTTGATGTTCTCCCATGCTGTCTTAGCTGTAGCGAGTGAGTGATTGCCGTCTCCCATAGCCTGGAAGATTACATTTCCTGCTCCGTATTTGGCCTCTGCTTTGTCGTAGAGAGCGGAGAGGGCATCCTTCATATCGGCGAGATCAGCCTCCTTGATGAATGTACCCGTGATATGACCGCCTTTCATCATAAGGTCCGTATCATAGATGACTTCCCCGGCTTTGTTGACCAGCGGTTCGATAACTGTTTTATCAGGGTCATCGATGAGGATGAGAATGTGAGGCATCTCGATAGGAGCGTCTCCTCTGATTCTCAAGCGAGGTGGTATACGCTCAACTACGGTACCCTCAGTAGCTCTGGTAAGGGATGTGGATCCTTTGTTGAAATCATATGCCTCAAGGTCTGTTGCAATTACGAGGCCGAGTCTTGTGCGGCCTTCTGCAGTTCTCTTGATGAGCATACATCCCGGCTCCATCTTTCTGAGTGTGCCGTCAGCAAGGTATTTGTCCATGCTTGCACGTACGTCTTTAATTCTCTCTGCTTCACCTGGTTTCTCAAGGTAGAGCTCAGGGAGCATCAGACGAAGTGTGGATGGGGCATCACCGACGATGCTTTCTACTTCATCCCAGTACTCCGGTTCGGATGTGAACTGGTCGCATGCGACTACAGCCCATTTGTAATAATCTGTGCCTTCTTTCGGAAGCATAATCTCAGGGATATGCAGTCCGAATTTGCTCCAATCATAAGTTGCCATAGGATGTCCTCCGTTAATAATTAATATCTGAAATACGCAGGAGCAAAATTGTTTGCCCTGCAGTACAATTATCGGATAAAACACAAGATAATGCAAGATTGAAGTGGTACAATATTTAATATGAGAGGGCATTTCAGCCCGATCGTTTGGGACATAAGTTATCGTCAGAGTTTTATTCCCTTTTTTTTAGGAGGTAATGCTTATGATAGCCAAAAGTATGGTGCCTTTCGTTGAAGGCGGCTCTGCAATCAGAGCGATGTTTGAGGAAGGCAAGAGAATGGCTAAGGAGCGCGGTGCTGAAAATGTATATGACTATAGTGTAGGTAACCCGTCACCGCATCCGCCAATGGAGGTCTACCAAGCGCTGGAATATCTCAGCACTAAAATGGATCCGCATTATGTATTCGCCTATCCGTCAAATCCCGGATA
>CADAJM010000116.1:3381-8093 GCA_902788245.1 uncultured Eubacteriales bacterium
CGGATACGAATCCACCAGACAGGCAGTTGCCGATGATCTTAACGAAAGATTTGGTGATCACTTCGATATGGAGAGCATAATAATGACGGCAGGCGCCGGTTATGCAATCAATATCATCATGAAATGCTTACTTGACCCGGGCGATAAAATCGCAGTATTTGCACCTTATTTTGTAGAATATGCAAACTGGGCCAAGAACTTCTTTGCAGACACGGTAGTTGTTCCGCCTAACGAAAAAGGCGCATTCGAGCCTGACGCAGAAGAACTCAAAAAAGTTCTCGATCCGAGCGTAAAGGCAGTCATAATTAACAATCCAAACAATCCGACCGGAGCAATCTATTCCAGAGAATCCCTCGAGGCTGTAGCTGAAGTACTCAGAGAAGCCGAAAAGGAATTCGGACATCCTATTTATATTATTTCCGACGAACCGTACAGAGAACTCGTATATGTAGATAAAAAGGTAGAATTCCTGCCTGATATTTATGATGACACGATTATCGCTTATTCGTGGTCGAAATCTCTGTCGATGCCGGGCGCCCGCATAGGTTATGCGGCAGTCCCGAGAAATGCATCGGGCGCCCAAGAGCTTCAGGAAGCTCTTATTGTTGCCTGCCGAGTACTCGGCGCCAACAATGCATCGACACTTGCGGAGATAATAGTTGAGAGATCCCTCGAATCCACCATAGACCTGAGTTTCTACTACAGAAATGCAAGGGATCTTTACAGGATAGTTACGGAAGCCGGATTTGAAGCCATTCTTCCGCAGGGCGCTTTCTACCTATGGTTTAAATCACCTGTAGAAGATGAAATGGAGTTCGTTCAGGCTGCCAAAGAAGAAGGACTGTTGATAGTACCGGGCAGGTCATTTGCCGCGCCGGGCTGGGTGAGAGCTTCGTTCTGCGGCTCGCATAAGATGATACTCAGATCAGAAGAGGCATTTAAAGCAGTCGGAAAGAAGTATTTCAAATAGGAAAGAGAGATATAAAATGAAGATGTACGGACCGTTTAGTCCGTACATCTTTTATGTTGACTGTTATTGAAAGTGGCTTAGAAAATGCGGATGCGTTCTGCTGCCGTAGCTGCAATCTCTCCGAAGTCCTGTAGCTTTTCTTCTCCTCGGAGGACTCTCAGTGCACCGGCTGCGAGGGCTTCCATCTCGAATTCTCCCGGCATTATCTCAACAGGACAGATGAATTCAACATGCTCTTTGATGTAATTTGATACGTATTCAGAGTATGCGATTCCGCCTGTAAGAATTATCCTGTCGACTTTGCCCGAGACTGTAGCCGCTAGTTTTGAAATATCCTTGGCTACATTGAGTGCCATGGCTTCATATACTATGGCTGCGTGTTTATCGCCCTCAGCAATTCTTTTCTCAATTTCAATCGCATCAGCTGTTCCCAGGTGGGCGATAAGCCCGCCTTTTCCGTGGAAGATTTTCATGGCCTCTTTATGGCTGTATTTACCGCTGTAGCAGAGATCGACGAGAGCCTTGGCTCCGACTCCGCCGCCTCGCTCCGGAGTGAAGTTTCCTTCATCGTCGTTGACACAATCTATGTTGATCCCGTCTTTATACAGTCTGACTGATGAGCCTCCGCCGAGGTGAGCAACTATAAAAGTGCACTCGTCGAACTTCCTGTCGAGTTTCTCCTCAGCACATTTGATGGCCATAGCTCTGGTGTTCAGGGTGTGACCAACGGTGAAGTGAGGAAGCTCCGGCACGCCGCTTACTCTCGCAACCGGTATCTTCTCATCGGTTCCTATTGCATCATAAATACATACGGGTATTCCCATGTTTTTATGAAGATCGTAGGCTATCATGCTTCCGATGAGAGAAGGGTGTTTGGCGAGATCTTCAGGACGTGTCAGATAATCTATCATGGCCTGATCTATGCCTATTGCGCCGTGAGGGCAGGCTATTATGTTACCGCCTCTTGAAACCGCAGCGGTCAGAGTATCCACGCCTATACCGTTATTCTCGAGTGATTCGAAAATCTTATCCCTTCTGAAATCAAACTGCTCGGTAACATCGCCGAAAGGTGCGAGTTCTTCGTCGCTGTGCCTGATGGTGTCGTTAAATACTTCCTTGTCATCATCATATACGGCGATTTTGCTTGAAGTCGAGCCGAGATTCATTACCAGAATTCTTTCTGTTTTCATTTTTCTACCTACTGCTCATAAAGGTCTTTACTTCTGAGTTTTCGTCTTCTTCATAGCCTTCATATTCGTTTGTAAGATGTTTCTTATCGAGAATGTACATGATGAGGCCGAGAAGCATACCGACTACAGCCGCAAGGCTCATGCCTTTGAGCTGAACGTCTCCGAGATTGATGGCTACACCTGAGAGACCTACTACGAATACTACGGATGTCAGGGCGAGGTTTCTGGCCTTTGAGTAGTCGATTTTGGAATCAACCATCAGTCTGATGCCGGAAGCTCCTATCATTCCGTACAGCAGGAAGCTGACGCCTCCCATTACAGGGCCCGGAATAGTCTGGATGAGTGCCGAAGCCTTGCCTATAAATGAGAGGAAGATGGAGAAGAGAGCTGCACCTCCGATAACCCATACGCTGTATACTTTAGTAATGGCCATAACTCCGATGTTCTCTCCGTATGTGGTGGTAGGGCATGAGCCTACAAAACCGGAGAGCGCAGTTGAGAAACCATCCGCAAACATGGATCTGTGAAGACCCGGATCCTTCAGAAGGTCTTTACCGACTACCTCAGAGGTTACTACCTGGTGTCCGATATGCTCGGATACTACTACCAGCGTGGCCGGTATGATAACGAGTATAGCCTGAAGATTGAACTTCGCAATCTGGAAATCAGGCGCTTTGAAGAGAGGCGTTGTACCTACAGCTGAGAAATCTACAAGTCCGAATAGGAGAGCCACTACATAGCCTGCGATAATCGCAATGAGAATCGCTATGGCTGCAGCAAATCCTCTGTACAGAACTCCGCCGAAAACTGCCAAGAGAAGTGTTACCAGGAATACTATAAGAACTTTAGGATCGAGATCGGCTGCCATGCCGCCGGTCTCCGCATCGATAAGACCTGCTGTCTGTGCGGCACTGCCTGCAAGTTCAAGACCGATGAGCGCTACTACAGGACCCATGGCTGCAGGAGGCAGTATGGCATCTATCCATTTGGTACCGACCAGTTTGATAATGCCTGCAACAAGACACATAAGGACTCCCGTTACCACGAATCCACCGAGGGCGTACTCATAACCGAACTTATCCATTACCAGAAGTGCCGGTGCGATAAATGCAAATGATGAACCGAGATAAGCCGGTGCTTTTCCCTTGGTGACAAAAATAAAGATAAGTGTTCCGATGCCGTTCATAAGTAAGGCGATGGAAGGACTTATCCCGAAAATGTAAGGTACTAATACTGAAGCACTGAACATTGCGAATGTGTGCTGGATGGAGAGGGGTATCCCTTTACTGAGAGGGACTCTCTCCTGAATCTGAATGATATGACGTTGCTTAGCCATGTGACCTCTCTTTCATATTTTTCATAACCACCGTTTTTACTATCTCAACTATTATACTTATAGGAAAAGAAAAAACAATAGAAGAGACACAATATGTTGTACATAAAATAATAATTAGGCAGGCAAAAACACTATATGGTGTTGATAGAACCGTAAAAGTGGTCAAAATGTTTGGATATACGCTTGCTCGGTGTTATTATTACAGTGATGACTAATAAGATTATCGATAAAAAGAAAATAGATGATGCAAAGGAGAAACTCGCCTGTCACATTGGGCCGCAAAAAACCTCGATGGAAAATACTGAGAGGATCAGGCTCACTGAACTCACGAGTGCCGGCGGTTGAGGCGCCAAATTAGGGCCGGGAGTCCTATCGGATATCTTGTCCGCTCTGCCTAAGATAAGCGATCCACGCATTGAAGTCGGCTTTGAAAGCAGCGACGATGCCTGCGTTTATCGCGTGAGCGACGAGCTTTGCATGATTAATACAATCGACTTCTTCCCGCCGATAGTGGACGATCCGTACACCTTCGGTCAGATTGCCGCGGCCAATTCCCTGAGCGATGTATATGCCATGGGAGGAGAGCCTAAACTTGCCATGAATCTCCTGGCTATACCGGGAGACCTTCCGAGGGATGCGATTAAAGCCATACTCGAAGGCGGAAATGACAAGGTTAATGAAGCAGGCGCCACCATAGTCGGTGGCCACAGCATAGAGGATAAGGAGCCGAAGTACGGTCTTTCCGTTACGGGTTTTGCGCATCCGGATAAAGTGCTCAGCAACAGTGCCGTAGAAGGAGACCTGCTTGTTGTGACTAAAAGAATAGGGACGGGCATACTCACTACTGCAGCAAAGGTTGATCTTCTTACCGATGAGGAGAATGCAGAGATGGAGTACACCATGGCAAGGCTAAACAAGTATGCCTATGAGGCACTTGACGGTGTTAAAGCCGACGGGTGCACGGATATAACGGGCTTCGGTCTCATTGGCCACGGTGCCGAAATGGCGAAGGCAGGGGATGTAACTCTTGAGATTTATTCGTCAAAAGTTCCGGTTTTTTCTAAGGCGCTTGAAATGGCTTCGATGGGTATTATCCCTGCGGGAGCGTACAGAAACAGAGAATATACAAAGGATGATGTCATGGAATATCTGTCCAAGTCACCGGACAAGGATGCCGATCTGAGAGCCAGGATAGATTGTCTGTACGATCCGCAGA
>CADAJM010000117.1:0-1992 GCA_902788245.1 uncultured Eubacteriales bacterium
CCAAGGGATATGTGTTCCAGAATTATGCGCTTTTCCCGTTGATGACAGTAGAGAAGAATATTTCATACGGACTGAGATTCACTGATCTGAGCGATAAACAGAAGAAAGAAAGACTGGACTACCTCCTTGACATGGCTCATCTCAAGGGCCACGAGAAGAAGTATCCTATCCAGCTGTCCGGAGGTATGCAGCAGCGTGTCGCCGTTGCAAGAGCTCTTGCCTGTGAGCCCAAGGTGCTGCTGCTTGACGAGCCTCTCGGAGCAGTGGATTTTCAGATGAGAGAGCTCATGCAGAACCAGCTTGATGAGATGGTGAGATTTGCTGATATAACAGTGGTCATGGTCACTCACGATGTTGCTGAGTCTGTATTCATGAGTGACAGAGTGCTTGTCATGAGCGCCGAAAGAGGGGAGATACTTGAAGACGTCAGGATAGATCTGCCTTCTCCTCATGACAGAGACTGTCCGGAATTCGAGAAATACGTAGAACATATTACTTTGCTTCTGAGGCATGCGTTCAACAGGACTGAGCACAGTCTTGATGCTGTTTGAATAGCATCAAGATTAATAATAATTTGATGAGAAAGGAAGAATGAAATGAAACATCCATCTATCGAGTTCATCACTGCTTGTTCATGCTGCGTTACTTATGCCGAGATGGTCAAGAACATGGCACCGGACTTTCCTGAAGTGGAGACAGTTGTCTACGTCGCAGGAGAGGATATGGATTACATCCCTAAGTACGGGGCTGTCACCGAGAGTACAATGATCATCAACGAATCCGAAGTAGTCAAGGAATTCAGCAAGTCCGGAATCAGAGAGGCCTTCAGGCACGCTATTGAGACTGCATAGCAGATTATAGCAGTTTACAGTTTAAAGATGTTTGTAATCGAGTTTATCCGGGACGTAATAGTCTCTGCAATGAGCATGCTCAACAGTGCTTCAGTGTGGATGGTGTTGAGTTTCTTCATTGCGGGACTGATTCATGAATTTGTTAATGTAGAGAGCATGCGCAAGATGTCTCTCGGTACTTCGAGTGTCAAGGGAATCCTGATGACGACAATCAGCGGAATGTTCATTCCGATATGCAGCTGCGGGACTATACCTCTCGGGATCAGCATGTACTATTCAGGAGCTTTTCTCGGACCGACACTGGCATTCATGACATCGACTCCGATGATCAACCCTATAGCAATAATCCTGGCGTTCGGGCTGCTGGGTAAGAGAATCGCCATCATATACATTGCTACGGGCTTTCTGGCACCGCTCATCATAGGTACTATTGCGAACAGGATGGGCGGAGATGAGTTATACTACGCTCCTGCGTATAACAATACACGGCCGCAGCTCAATCTCGTCTCAAAGAAGCCTTCGTTCATGAAGCGCCTCAAGGGTGGTCTGAGGTGGTCGTTTCTGGATCTGTCCATTGCCATCAGCAAGTATACGGTATCAGGAATGCTCATTGCGGGACTTCTGTTTACGGTCGTTCCGCAGGAATGGATTCAGACCTATCTTGGCGAGCCGGGCATGGTATCTCTGCTGGGGATCACTGTAGTAGCGGCGCTCATGTATGTCTGCGCGGTCGGCCACATACCGTTCATTGCGGCTCTTGTTGCAAGCGGAGCGGCTCCGGGCGTGGCCGTAACATTCCTCATGGCCGGATGCGCTACCAACATCGCCGAGCTCATCTCAATCAACAAGATGATAGGCAGGAGAGCGATGGTGATATACAGTGTTACGGTCATCGCTATCTCTGAGATTGCAGGATATCTGACTAATGTGCTGCTTCCGGATTTTGAGCCTGTTCTCGATTACGATGCGGTGACTCACAGTATATCCAACGCGAATAATCTCATAATAGATTTTCCGGACTGGATGCAGTACATCTGCTCCTTTATCCTGATCGGATACGCCTGTGTTGCACTGGCTAGATGGATTAAGAAGAAAGCAGCATGAAGAAAATAATCATATACATTGTAATTGCGGTAATCGT
>CADAJM010000117.1:2006-6422 GCA_902788245.1 uncultured Eubacteriales bacterium
AGATTCTCGGGAGGAAGGCTGCCGAGCAGAGCGACAGCGGTAATACCTACGCTGCTGCCCTGGGGGAAGAAGACCCGCTGGTACAGAGATTCATGGCTGGCAACAGTGACGAGGAGATAATACTCGCATTCTCGGACGATGTGAACGCAGACGGCACTCCTGATCTGATTGCCATCGTCAGAGGTGATGAGATGAATCACACCATCGCAATGATCTCGGAAAACAGAGACTACTTTTTCACAGAACCTGTCCCGGCACCAAGAGAAAACCAGAAGGTCAAGTTTATCAACATAGACAAGGATGATGATCTTGAAGTTATGATCACCGGAGAGAAAAACGGACAGGTCGGCTATGCCGTCTTCAAGATGATGAAAGGCAGATTCAAGGATCTCTACGGAGAGAACATGAAAGACTGCTGCTGATAATTGCCAGTAAGCGGGGGACCAGATCTTCGCTATGGATATATTATTCACTTTATTATTCAATTATTTACAATCTCGAAAGGAGAATAGAAAATGAAAGTTGCATACCTGTTTGAATCAGAACATTCAAGAGAGATCCTTGAGAACATGATTATTCCTCAGCTCGAAAAGGGCATCCACAATGCAGACGTTGTAGGAATGATGTTCTTCTTTGATAACTGCTACATGCTCGTTGAGGGCAATGATATCGGCGCCAGACTGGCTGCACTGTCCGAGAAGACAGGAATGCTCCTCATGGGATGTGACCGTTGCTGCATCCAGCGTGAGATCGATGACAAGCTCGTAGCACCTGCAGGAATCGGATGCTTCCCTAACGTATATGAGGCACTCGGCGGAGTAGGTGTAGACCAGGTTATCACACTGTAATTGCAGCTTAACATCGCAGAGTGAAAACATGCAGGATCCGGCATATTTCATCGTATCATTCGACAGAACAGCGGCAACCATGGAGGCGGAGCGGTTATTCAAGGCACGCGGCATCGACCATGCGATCATGCCCACGCCAAGGGCAGTTCAGGCCTCCTGCGGGCTTTCCATAAGGTTCTCACCAGAAGACCTTGAGCAGGTGAAGGAGATGATCGGGGCTGCATTGGAAGAAGGCATCTTCCATTTCTATCAGGCGGTAAAAGACAACGGCCACACTTCATTTCAACAGATGTGACCGGCTATGCGTACTGCAAGTAACGGATTGAGCAAGGGGGGGGAGACTGATATGTCATCCCCTTGTTTATTCAGAAGTGAGATTATGACGGAGGGCTAAGGATGTTTATAATGGCAGGTGACGGAGATGCCCGCAAATCGGGATTCATCCGTATGAAAGAGCTCAAAGATGAGGGCAGACGGGTAGTAGGGACATATTGTTCATATACACCTGTGGAACTGATCGAGGCTGCGGGAGCAGTACAGGCAACACTTTGCGCTGTATCACAGGATGGCGTACTGGAGGGTGAGAAGACTCTCCCTCAGAATCTGTGCCCGATGGTTAAGGCCAGCTACGGCATGGCGGCTTCGGACAAATGCCCGTATTTCCACTTCAGCGATATGGTAGTGGCTGAGACGACCTGCGATGGCAAGAAGAAAATGTTAGAGTTCCTGAGTGAGCTGCGGCCTACACACGTAATGCAGCTGCCTCAGGGTCTCAGCAGCGATGAGGCGGTCAACTTCTGGACGAACGAGATGCATAGGGCCAAGGACGCGATTGAAAGGACTTTGGGAGTTGAGATAACGGAGGAGGCGCTTCACGAAGCGATTCGCCGCAATAATGAGGAACGCCGTGACATGCTTGAGATATACAGCGTGGGACAGCTCGAACCCTGCCCTGTCTCTATCAGAGAATTCTGCGAAGCGATGGATGGAGCGGGATTTGCGTTCGATAAGGGAGCGACCGTTCACAGGATGGCTGAGAGAGCCCGCGAGATCAAAGAGGAAGCTCTCAGAAACGGTGCAATACTCACAGGTAAGGGCGTGGCCAGAGGCAAGTCAAAGAAACCGCGCATCCTTATCACAGGATGCCCTAATGTGGGAGTCAGAGAAAAGATCCTCTACGCGCTTGAGGATGCCGGCGCATCGATAGTTGCTTTTGACAGCTGCAACGGAGTAAAGACAATGCGCGAAATGGTTGCCGAAGAAGGCGATCCATACCGTGCTATGGCCGAGAAGACACTCAAGGCCAACTGCTCAGTCATGAGTCCGAATCCGGGAAGATACGTATCACTCAAAGAGGCGTGCGAGGAATTCGGTATTGACGGGGTTGTTGAAATCGTTCTGCAGTTCTGCCATACCTATGCTATAGAGGCAGTCAGGATAGGGAAATTCGTAAGGGAAGAACTCGGACTTCCGTATCTTGAACTGACTTCAGACTATTCGGATTCGGATCAGGCGCAGATGGCAACAAGAATCAATGCATTTGTAGAGATGATGCTCTGAATCCTTACTCATGTATCTTCGGCACGTATATATCATCGCGCTCAGGCTTGGCCTGGGCGTCTTTTTTGTAGAACGTGTGGATGATACGGTATGAGATGTCGACCATGGTATCAATGCCTTCTTTCATGCCGCCTTTGATACATTCGTAGCATATCGTGTAGTCATGAAAATCATACTTGGAATAAAAACAAAAAGGATGTTATAAACACTCAGCAGGTCAATTTCTATTTTAAGAGGCTCTGCGTTAAAGCAGGAATAGAGGTGCGTGGGCAGCATGCTTTAAGACATATCTTTGCTACCAGGTGTATAGAAGCGGGTGTGCCGGCAGTCGTCCTCAAGACCTGGATGGGCCATACAAATATCCATATTACGCTCGATACGTACGCTGATGTATTCAGCAGAATGAACAATGATTCTATGAAAAAATTCGAAGATTATGCCGGCAATTTGGCCATCTGAAAACTGTCGTCAAACTGTCGTCAAACGAAAAACTGGAGTCCTGCAACATAGTGATTGCAAGGGCTCCAGCTTTTTACTTTGCTGGTGCGCCCGGTTGAACCCTGAAATCGCTGTAATGCAGTGATTTCAAGTGCTTCAGAGAAATGCAAAAAATGACCAAATGACGGAACGATGCATATAAAGGAATTCAAATCCTTTCAGCTGCCGGAACGATGACCGCAATTGTCGTCAAAAATATATAGAAATGGTGTGACTGATTGCTTTACTGGCGCATCATTTTTTGTGCTTCAAATAGCTTTATCTATGCTCCTGTATCCCAACAAGGTAGAGGAAAAGGATTTCAAATCCTAAAGGTACCGGTTCGAATCCGGCCAGGAGCACCAAAAAATGCAACATGATGAAGAGAGCAAGTCCATAATATTGGACTTATGGTCAGCTATACTGTAAGTGATAGACGAGAGGTATTAAGATGGCAAAACAAAAGGACATAGAATTCAAATACAATAAATGGGGAATTATTGAGGTTTATGAAAACGGCGATTATGCCGGCGTTATAGCCACTTTCCCCAATCCTTATAAAGAACTTTCAGAAGCGCTACTTAAGGAAATTGATCGGGTGCGTGAACTGAAAGCCAAAGGAATCAAGGCAGAACCGAAGGATTGGAGTGAGTTTTATGATAATAGATGAGATAAGAGCTTTTATCGAAAAGCAATCCTGGATATTTGCAAAGACCTATGCAGACAAAGCACCTCATGAATATATAGTCAGGGGAAGAGCTGCCGGCACTGACGAGGAGTTCATGCATATGGTAAAATATATAACAGAGAAGGGCATTACTATGTACTTCTGGAATCATCCTAATAAATACATATACCTTGATGGTCATCACTATTGGGTGATGCATAATGGTGAGGATGATCCGACGACTATTATTAATCGCTGCAATTCCGATGAGTATAAATACTCTATTACCTGGAAAGGCAAAAAACAGGACCAAAGATAAGAAGTGCATGGCAGATCGTTGCGGGAGAATATCAATACATTACTAAGAATGGACATAAAATGATATTTGATCAGAGAGAAAAAACTACTCTGAAACAACCTGCAAATTTTGCTATAAACAGCTCGGATACCGAGGAAATTGCAGAGCTGCAGGATCAGGAAATTGCTGTGGATGAAGACTATTATTCTCGCAATTATGATCATTTTGGTTATAACGAACTGCACCCGCCAAAATATAAAATCAAATGCTCTAGGGTTGATGCAGTAGAATTGTATAAGGCGGATAATAAGCTTGAAATATATAGGAAAAAGATATCAGATCATGTTCCTATTAAAATGGAAATAACGCTTATGTAGGAGGTCTTAGAAGTAATGGAAATTAGTGAAAAGAAAAATAATGCAGCATATGCACTGAATCTGTGTACAGTATCTGTCTCACAGATAATAGATTCTGTCTGAGCGCTGAAACCCATTGTGTTACTGCCGGAATCTTGAATTCCACAGATAACAGTACGGATCTTAACATGGCTGACGGTGTACGCGGAG
>CADAJM010000118.1 GCA_902788245.1 uncultured Eubacteriales bacterium
TATTCATAAATGGATTTGTAAAGTACCATTTGCCTAGAGTATGTATTTGTCTACGTCGACTTCCTTTATCTTTTCTCTCAGTCTTTCCTGTACGTATTCCCTGTCGATCTTTACATCGTTGATTGAAGGATCCGGGAGATTGTACGAGATGTCCTCGAGCAGTATCTCGAGAATCGTGTGGAGTCTTCTGGCTCCGATGTTCTCGGTTTCTTCATTCATGAGGTATGCGAGATTTGCTATCTCATCGATCGCATCATCCGTAAATTCGACGTTCACACCCTCTGTCTCAAGGAGAGCCTTTTGCTGCTTGGTTGCTGCATTCTGCGGAACGGTCAGAATCTTCTTAAAGTCTTCTTTGTCGAGGTTCTGAAGTTCTACGTTGATAGGAAATCTACCCTGAAGCTCCGGAATGAGGTCGCTCGGCTTGGATACGTGGAAAGCTCCGGCACCTATGAAGAGCATGTGATCTGTCTTTACAGGTCCGTATTTTGTATTTACAACGCTTCCCTCGACGATAGGAAGGATGTCCCTCTGAACTCCCTCTCTGGATACGTCCGCGCCCGATCTCAGGCTGTTGCCTGATGCGATCTTATCTATCTCGTCAATGAATATGATGCCGTTTTGCTCTGCATTCTGAAGGGCTTCGTCGGTCACCTGATCCATGTCTATCATCTTCTGGGCTTCCTGCTCTTTTAAGATGCGCCTTGCATCGCTGACTTTACATTTCTTGCGTTTTGTTTTCT
The DNA here is from genome assembly GCA_902788245.1 of uncultured Eubacteriales bacterium. GTDB lineage: Bacteria > Bacillota > Clostridia > Peptostreptococcales > Anaerovoracaceae > Crickella. Next base: position 744 of record CADAJM010000118.1, read on the forward strand.
TAGGCATCATGTTATCGAAGATGTTGCCTATGGCTATCATGCCTTCGTTTTGATCGAGCTGGTTGGTCTTAGGCACGTCATCGACTTCTATTTCAACTATCTGATCCTCGAGCAGTCCTTCTTTGAGCTGCTTTCTCACCTGCTCTCTGGCCATCTGAATCTCGGAGTACTCCGTGCTTGCCTCGTACTCTTTCTGTTTGTTCTCGTCGTACTCTTCTTTCTGAGTTTTATAGCCGAGGTTTCCGAGGTTGCCGAATATGCTGCCGAGGGATACTCCGCCGCTCTGGTTCTCCTCCGGTCCACCCGGGATTATCGCTTTGACGATGATGTCCTCTGCAAGTTGCTCGGCCATCTCTGAGTTTTCGTCCATTCTTTTTTGCTTGGAAAGTCTCATTGAAGCCTCTACGAGGTCTCTGATCATGGAGTCAACATCGCGACCTACGTAACCGACTTCGGTGAATTTCGTAGCTTCTACTTTTACAAAAGGCGCGTCCATGAGTTTTGCAAGTCTCCTTGCAATCTCGGTCTTACCTACTCCGGTAGGTCCCATCATGAGTATGTTCTTAGGAGATACTTCCTCTCTCATCTGTTCTGAGAGCTGAGACCTTCTATAGCGGTTACGAAGGGCGATTGCCACGTATTTCTTGGCCTCGTCCTGTCCGATTATGTATTTGTCAAGCTCCGCGACTATTTCCTTCGGAGTCATGTTTTTAATATTATCTGACATCTCACATCCTCCTAGAGTTTCTCCACAGAGATATTGTCATTGGTATATACGCAGATGCTGCTGGCAATCTCAAGAGACTTTCTGACTATCGTCTCCGCATCGAGATCCGTGTTCTCAAAAAGTGCGACTGCAGCGGAATATGCGTAGTTTCCGCCCGAGCCTATGGCTACGACGTCTTTGTCCGGCGAGATAACCTCTCCGTTGCCCGAGATTACGAGCAGGTCCTCTTCGTCTGCGACTATCATGAGGGCCTCGAGGTTTCTCATGGCTTTATCCGATCTCCAGTACTGAGCGAGGTCTACAGCTGCTCTTTTGAGGTTGCCTGCGTGCTCTCCGAGTTTGTTTTCGAACTTCTCTGTCAGCGAGAATGCATCTGAAACCGAGCCGGCAAATCCTGTCAGCACTTTATCCTTATAAATCTTCTTTACTTTCTTGGCACCGTTTTTCATGATGGTTGTCTCTCCCATCGTGACCTGTCCGTCTCCGCCTATGGCGATGTCTCCGTTCGGACGTCTAACGGCGCATATTGTAGTTGCATGGAATTTAATCATCTTTTTCTCCTTGCTTCTTTTCCTTGTATCCGCACTCCTGGTTGGAACATTTTACGAGTTTGGTCTTGCCTTTGCCTTGTACGAGCATGGCACCGCAGTCCGGGCAGAATCTGCCTGTCGGCTTGTCCCAATACGAAACATCGCAGTCAGGATAGCCGCTGCATCCGTAGAATACTTTGCCGGACTTGCGTCCTCTCTTTTCTATGATGTCTTTACCGCACTTAGGGCAAGCGACGCCTGTCGATTTGACTATAGGCTTGGTGTTTTTGCAATCAGGATAGCCCGTGCACGCGAGGAATTGACCGAACCTGCCTTCTTTGATGGCCATAGGTTTGCCGCATTTCTCACACACTTCATCGGAGAGCACGACTTCGCGCTCTATCCTCTCGACTTCCTCATCGGCGATTTTGAGTTCCTCGGCAAATCCTTTATAGAAGTCCGCTATAACACTCTTCCATTCCTTGTCTCCGAGTTCTATTCCATCGAGGTTGTCCTCCATCTCGCCTGTAAACGCGACATCTACGATGTCTGCGAAGTACACTGCGAGTATGCCGATTACGTCGAAACCGAGTTTGGTAGGCTCGAGGGTTTTCTTAACTCTCTTGATGTATCTTCTGTTGACCAGCACCGAAATGATCGAAGCGTAAGTGCTCGGACGTCCGATGTTCTTTTCTTCCATCTCTTTTACGAGAGCTGCCTCAGTGTATCTTGCAGGAGGCTGAGTGAATTTCTGCTCTGTAATGAGCTTTTCGAGATCCAGCACCTCTCCCTCGGAGAGCTTCGGAATATTGACTTCGTTGTCGTTTGATGAAGTCTTATATACTTTGCGCCAGCCGTCGAATGTCATGCGTGAGCCCGATGCCTTGAACTCGTATCTGCCGTTTTCGATTTTGACAGAGACGGTGTCATACTGAGCTGCCGACATCTGTGATGCAACAAAACGCCTCCAGATGAGATCATAGAGTTTGAACTGCTCCGGAGTAAGTGAGTCTTTGATCATTTCAGGCTCGAGCGTCACATCGGACGGTCTGATGGCCTCGTGAGCATCCTGCATGGCTTTGTTCTTATTTGCATAAACGTTATTGCCTGCATACTCGTCGCCCATTTTTTCTTTGATATATGAGGACGCTGCGGCTCTGGCCTGGTCAGACACTCTTACGGAGTCTGTTCTGAGGTAAGTGATAAGACCTCTGGCTCCTATGCCCTTGAGGCTGATTCCTTCGTAGAGCTGCTGAGCGACCTGCATGGTTTTATTTGTCTGGAATCCGAGTTTGATGGATGCATCCTGCTGGAGGCTGGATGTAGTAAATGGCGCATACGGCTTTGTCTGGCGTTTGCCCTCTTTTACTGACTTGACGGTGTAGTTGCCGCGTCCGAGCTCGTCCTTGATTGCATTTGTCTCATCCTCGGATTTAACTTCTGCTTTTTCTCCGTCTATTTTTGAAAGCTCTGCGATGAACTCATCTCCGAAATCCGCAGCGATGTACCAATACTCTTCAGGTACAAAGTTCTGAATCTCCGTCTCTCTGTCGCAGATGAGTTTGAGAGCAGCAGACTGCACTCTGCCTGCAGAAAGTCCTCTTGCTACTTTCTTCCACAGAAGCGGGCTTATCTGGTAGCCTACGAGCCTGTCCAGGACTCTTCTGGCCTGCTGAGCGTCTACGAGTTTGTCGTCGATTGCTCTAGGCTCTTTGATGGCTGACTGAACTGTCTGTTTATTGATTTCATTAAACATAATACGGCACTTGTCTTCAGGCTCGAGATCAAGGAGATGTGCGAGGTGCCAGGATATTGCTTCTCCTTCGCGGTCAGGGTCGGTTGCGAGGAGAACTTTATCTGCTGCGGCCGCTTCCTTTTTTATCTCTTTAATCGTATCGCCTTTGCCGCGTATGTTGATGTATTCAGGCTCGAAATTGTTCTCAACATTAACACCGAGCCTGCTTTTAGGCAGATCCCTTACATGTCCGACGGAAGCACTTTCTTTCTTTGCCTTCTCAACATCTTTCTTGTGTCTCTCGGCATCTACTTTTGCCTTTCGTTCTGCTGCTTGTCGGTCTGCTTCCGCCTCTCGCGCCTCATGCTGTGCTCTTTCACGCGCAGCAGCATCGTTGCGTTTCTTTGCCTCTTCTGCGCGCTGCTTGGCTTCTGCCTCACGCTTCTTGGCTTCTGCTATTCGTTTCTCTGCCTCTCTCGCTGCTTTCTCGGCTTCCGCCTTCTTGCGTGCTATTTCGGCTGCACGTTTCTTGGCAGCCTCAGCCTCTGCTTTCTTTCTTGCCTCCTCCGCAGCGCGCTTTCGCGCCTTTTCCACTTCTATTGCCACAAGCCGGTCTATCTCAGCATTAAGTTGTGCTTGCTTTTTCTG
>CADAJM010000119.1 GCA_902788245.1 uncultured Eubacteriales bacterium
GAACGCTACCAAAGTCATCAAGTATTCTCTGTCGTTCATTCTGGCCGCAGTACTTGTATATTTCGCCTTCCGAGGCATAAATTGGGCAGAATTCCTTAATGATATAAAACAGACTCGCTGGGGTTATGTCGCACTGTTTTTCGTCGCCTCCATACTGGCTCTTGTGTTCAGAGAAGAGCGCTGGCGGATTCTTCTGAAGCAGTTCGACCCCGATATAAAACGAAAAGATGTCTGGAATGCTGTCAATATCAGCAATGTGGCCAATCTGGTTCTCCCCGGCATTGGAGAGTTTCTCAGAAGTGGATATGTCAGCACCAAAAAGATGAACGCAGACAAGGCTTTCGGCACTATAATATGCGAAAGGGTTTGCGATGTGCTGGCAATAATCGCCATATTCGTCATTGCACTCTCTGCCGGATGGAAATTCTTCGGAGATTTTTTCCTCAACCAGCTGATGGCGCCGCTCAAGGAACGGATGACTTTTTCTCTCTGGTGGATCATCATCCCGATAATCCTGCTGCTGGCCGGATATTTTATATTGACCTTAAAACTGGAGAACAAGAACAGTTTTTTCCGGACCAACGCCCGCACAATTCGCAATCTGGGTAAAGGTATCGCAAGCGTAGCCCATATAAAGAACAAATTCGCCTTCGTTGCCAGCACCATCGGAATATGGGCGATGTACTTGCTTATGAGCTGGTTCATGCTTTTGGCACTGCCGGAACTCTCACATCTCGGAATGATTGATGCTCTGTTCATTTCCGGCGTAGGCAATATCGCTTCCATTATCCCTGTACCTGGAGGTATCGGAGCATATCACTACCTTGTTGCGTTGTGCATACAGAATCTATATGGCACCGCATGGGAAACCGGTATTGTATATGCCACATTGAGTCATGAACTTCATGCACTCCTAATCATCATTTTGGGGATAATTTCATATATCAGCCACACGATGAGACACAGAAAATAGTGCTTTTTCAGAAATAATTCCTATATTTGCAGTCCGTTACGGCGAAGCGGTTGTCATGCCGTTCGTCCGCAGTGTCCCCGGGTACAAAGGGGAGCTGCTTTGAGGTTTTGGTTCCGTAGCTCAGTTGGATAGAGCAACAGCCTTCTAAGCTGTGGGTCGCGCGTTCGAATCGCGCCGGAATCACGAAAGACCCGGCCTTCTTCAGATGTGAAGGCCGGGTCTTTTGCTTTATATTCTATCTTCTAAAGTCCTTTTGTAAAGGCTTCCACCACCTCTGAGGTAAGTCCGGTGGAAGAGAATCCTCCGTCATGATACAACGTCTGCATGGTGACATGCCTTGTGAGATCCGAGAACAGGCTCACAATATAATCAGCACAATCAGACGCAGAAGCATTGCCAAGAGGCGACATCTTGTCCGCATATACGAACATTTCCTCCATTCCAGCTATACCGCTGCCGGCAGTGGTCTTGGTTGGGGACTGCGATATGGTATTGATACGGACATGACGCTGCTTGCCATAGATTACACCAAAACTTCTGGCTATGGACTCAAGAAGAGCCTTTGCATCAGCCATATCGTTGTAACCCTGGAAAGTACGCTGGGCAGCTATGTATGTCAGAGCCACTACGGAACCCCATTCATTGAGCGCATCCTTCTCGTAAAGCACGCTCAACAACTTATGGAAAGACAACGCAGAAATATCCAGAGTCTTACCGAAGAAATCGTAATTGGTGGCCTCGTACGGCTTATTCTTTCGTATGTTCGGAGACATTCCGATGGAATGGAGCACGAAATCGAACTTCCCGCCGAACTGTTCCATGGCACCGTCCACAAGGGCTCTCAAATCTTCCATGGAAGTGGCATCGGCCGGGATAACCTTGGCATTGCACTGCTGTGCGAGCTGATCTATGGTTCCGAGCCTTATTGAAACAGGCGTATTGGTGAGAACAAGTTCCGCCCCTTCTTCAGAGGCCTTCAAGGCTGCTTTCCAAGCTATCGACTGATCGTTGAGAGCACCGAAAACTATACCTTTTTTACCTTTTAATAATCCGTATGCCATAATTACTGCAATTTATCATTTGGAACCAACATAAATGAAAGTCTTCCCTGACAGGCAAGTTTGTCATTCACGGAAGCTTTCGCCTCGACGACCACAAGCGGACCCTTGCGGCCGATACAACGGGCTCTGACACATACCGTATCCCCCGGGAATACGGAATTCTTGAATTTTACGTTGTCAAGTCCTGCATAAAGAGCCGTATTGGTTTTCAATTCTTCCTGTGGAATAAGCAAGAAGCTTGACTGTGCCATGATTTCGCACAATATAACTCCCGGAACTACCGGATAGCCAGGGAAATGTCCCTGTGTAAAGAATTCATTATCGCGGATAGTGTATTTGGATACCACATATTCGCCGTCCATCTCCGACTCATCTACAAGCAGCATGGGCTCGCGATGAGGCAGATGATTCTTAATTTCTTCTCTATTCATTTCTATTGTATTTAATCTATGCGCCTAAGCGCTACGCATACATTATGCCCGCCAAATCCAAGCGAATTGGAAATCGCTATATCAAGATCGCGCTTGCGTGCCGTAAGCGGTGTGTAATCAAGATCACACTCCGGATCCGGCTGCTCAAGTCCGATTGTAGGAGGGACAATTCCTTCTTTCAAAGCAAGAGCGGAAGCCACGAGTTCCGCTGCACCGGTAGCACCAAACATGTGTCCGTGCATGGATTTGGTTGAACTTATGGATGCCCGTCTGGCCTCTGTCTCACCAAGAGCAAGCTTAAAGGCATTGGTCTCGGAAGCATCGTTAAGATGAGTGCCGGTACCATGGGCGTTTATATAAAGGTTTTCTCCATCACGATATCCAGCCTCATCAAGGGCCTCACGGATAGCTTTTGCGGCCGGAACGCCGTCAGGACGCGGTGCCGTGTAATGGTGGGCATCGCATGTGCAACCATATCCGCACACTTCCGCAATTATCTCCGCTCCTCTCGCCACGGCATGCTCATACTCCTCAAGCATCATAAGAGCAGCCCCTTCCGCCATTACAAAACCACCGCGGCGCACATCGAAAGGAAGGCACGCTTTCAGCGGGTCTTCCTCCGTAGTAAGAGCCCGGCTGTTGGCGAATCCGCCGATGGCCAAAGGTGTCACCGCCGCCTCGCTACCGCCGGTAAGTATTGCATCCGCACGGCCGTATTTGATGGCAAGGTACGCTTCTCCTATAGAATTGGTACCTGTGGCACATGCTGACACATGTGTCAGACAAGGGCCCTGCGCCTTATATTTGATAGCCACGTTGCCACCCGCAATATTGCCTATCATCATAGGGACAAAAAGCGGTGATATTCTCTCTACACCCTCTTCGAAAAGCACTTTTGTCTGGGCGACCAAAGTATTGATTCCGCCGATTCCTGATCCTATGTACACTCCGAATCTCTCCGGCTCAATGTTGTCTCTGGACACGAGTCCGCAGGAAGCCATCACCTCAGCCGCAGCGGCAAGAGCATATTGGCTATAGAGGTCATTGCGACGCTTCTCCGCTACCGTAAGGCCATGTTCAAGAGGATCAAAATCCTTGACCCGTCCGGCAACATGAATCGGAAGGTTATACTCAGTGAAGTCCTCGATGCGTGTAATTCCGCACTTCCCGGCTTTCAGACTGTTCCAAAAAGTATTGACATCATTACCCACAGGAGAAATTATTCCTGCGCCTGTAATTACTACCCTTCTTTCTCTATTACTCATACATGAATCGTTTTATACTTCCTTTCGGAGTTTTGGCGAAAGGTTCATAATGCAGTTCGTAAGCGCTGACATAAGAATATGACGGTATCTTCTTGTTAAGCGCTGCGATATAATCATCCATAACATTTTTAAGCGCTGCGGCATCCATATCTCCCGCAGCATTCATATCAGGGACGATAAGGGCAACAAGCTTATCTTTTCTGGATACTATCAAAGACTCTGCCACGATAGGAAATGCATTGAGAATAACTTCAATTTCTTCAGGGAAAATATTCTGCCCGTTGGAAGACAATATCATGCTTTTGCATCTTCCAACTATGAATACGCTGTGATCCTTGTCCACTGTGCCGAGGTCCCCGGTATGGAACCATCCGTCTTCGGTGAACGCGGCTGCGGTGGCGGCTTCGTTCTTGTAATATCCCTTGAACACCACATTGCCCTTGATAAGAATCTCTCCAGGCACATTTTCAGGGTCGGTAGAATCGATTTTGAGATCCACGGCCTCTTCAATATACTCTCCGCACTCCTTGAGCTTGTATGTTCCCTTGT
>CADAJM010000120.1 GCA_902788245.1 uncultured Eubacteriales bacterium
AGTGATAACGGTAGGCTCACCGCCTTCAAGTACTGCTACGCAGCTGTTGGTTGTACCAAGGTCAATTCCTATTACTTTTCCCATTTTTATATCCTCCTATATTGAATAGATTTATTAACAATTTTTAGTTTCCCGTGCTTTTGCCCGGGCCGGTCTTTACTTCTTATTGACAGCTACCATCGAAGGTCTCACGACTCTGTCGTTGAGTTTATAGCCTTTCTGCATTACCTTGCTGATCTTGCCGTCTTCGTATTCGTCTGTCTGTTCTGTCATTACGGCGTTATGCACGTTCGGATCGAAGTCTTCGCCGAGAGCCTCAATTTCTTTTACACCCGCTTTTTCGAGAGCTCCTTTGAGCTGTTCGAATATGAGTTCCATTCCTTTGGCGTAGTTCTTAAGCTCTTCGTTTTCTGAAGCCTCCGCCTCCTGTCCGAGCGCCCTTTCGAAATTGTCCAGGACAGGGAGTAAATCGTTTACTATCCTTTCGTTTGCGAATGCGTGGATGTCCGTTTTTTCCTTGGCTGCCCGTCTCTTAAAGTTCTGAAACTCAGCCATCAATCTCATATATCTCTCGGACTCCTGCTCCTCCGCCGAAGCCTCTTCATCAGCTGCCTTATCTTCAGCAGTTTCCTCAACTTCTTCCGCTTCGGCCTTCTCTTCGGCCTCCTCTGCAGCCTCAGCTTTTGCTTCTTCTTCGGCTTCGTTTCCATCCTCTATCGGGATGTTCTTCTTTTTTTCTTCGGCCATTACTCCTCTTCATCCTTTCCGTCTGTATTTCCATCCGTCAGTCTGAACGTCTCGCTCAGATTATTGGTCAGATATTCCATTATCGAGGTAACCTCGTCATATTTCATTCTTGTCGGCCCGATAACTCCGATCTTGCCCACGAGTTTGCCGTCCACATGGTATGTCGCTGTGATAAGCGTGCAATCCTTAAGAGAATCGTTTTCCTCACCTATCGTGACTACGACTCCGTCATCTCTTGCGAGCATCTTCTGTGTAAACCAGTCTTTCTGGGCAAAGAGTTCCATGAAGTCGCGTGCCCTGTCTATGCTTGCATACTCCGGCAGATTGAAGATGTTCGTCATGCCCTCCATGTACAGATTTACATTGAGCATGTCCTCAAGAGTCCTGATGAAGCTCGGCATTACGTTGCCGGCAAGCTGGCTCATAGCCTCTATGTCCGTACCCACGTCCTCGATGATGTCGCTCTTAAGGGCATCGTCAAGAGTTCGGCCTTTGTAGTTCACCGTCATGTTTTTACTCAGTATCTCGAGAGACTCCTGAGTGTACGGTACCTGCAGCCTGAGTGTCGTGTTAGTTACGTTTCCGCTCTCGCCCACTATCATTAGGATTATCGTTCTCTCATCAACAGGCATGAGCCTGATGAAACTGATAGTCTCTTCATTAGTAGCCGGCGTCATGGCAAATGACGCGAGGTTTGTAATCTCAGACAGCAGCTCTGCCGCGTGCCTTATGGTCCTGTCGAACTCGTCTCTGCTGGATGCGAGCCTCTCGTTGATGAGTCTCTTATCCTTTGCGGAGAGGTTCTTTCTCTTCATGAGATTGTTTACATACAGTCTGTATGCCTTATCCGACGGGACTCTTCCTGCCGATGTATGAGGATGTGTCAGATAACCCATCTCCTCCAAATCGGACATCTCGTTTCTTATGGTCGCAGGGCTGACACCGAGATCGTATTTCTTTGCGATGGAGCGCGAACCTACCGGCTCTGCGTTCTCCACATAATCTGTGATTATCGCCTGCAGTATCTGCAATTGTCTTTCACTGAGATCCATGTCTTTCCTCCCTGTTGTTGTTTCTTGTTTGTTAGCACTCGGTGAGTGAGAGTGCTAATTCCAATACCAAATATACTCGCTGCGAGCCTCTATGTCAACACATTTCTTTAATCTTGTTTTATAGTCTTTTAACATTGAGGCGAGACTGCGTAGGAGCCGCTAAGAGTGTCGCGAGAAAACCGCAGGCGATTGGCTAGGAACAGGCCGAGCAAGCGAAGCGCGTCGAGGCTGTTGCCCCAAGAGGCAAGGTGACGAGCATGACGCTCTCGGCGACGGAGCCCGTCGAGACGAAATGTAAAAGACTATAAAAGAGCCCTAAGGCTCTTTTAACATTGCTTATGCCTCGCCTACAATGTGCTCGACGAAGTACGGAAGCTGCTTCCTCCACCACGGCCAGTCGTGATTCACATCGTAGCCCCAGTAGTCCGCCCAGTGCTCTATTCCCTTCTCCTGCAGGACGACATGGAGTTCATTGAGGTCTTCCCTCATCTCGTCCTCCCAGGCACCCTGTCCGGAGCAGAATATAATGGCACTCTTGGCATAAAGGTCCATCCACGGATGATCCTGAGGCATGCCTTTTAAGAACTCAATCGGCGAGTTCGCATAAGTCAGATCATCGTGGTAGTCATGGAAGAAATAGTCCGTATCAAAGAGTCCGCTGAGCGCGATCATGCCGCAGAATATATCAGGTCTTCTGAAAAAGAAGTTTGCCGCGTGTGTTGCTCCCATGCTGCAACCCGTCGTGATTGCGCGCTCTCCTTCTCCGAGGTACTTAGGCATGAGTTCATCCGTTACATAGTGGAACCATCTCTCCTGCTGTTCGAGTCTCCATCTCGGATCTCCGCCTTCGTTGGACCAAGTCTCTTCATCTATGCTGTCTACGCAGAGAACTCTGAGTTTCCCTGCCTCTATCCACGGTGCGATGGACTCTATCATTCCGAAATTCCTGAAGTCATATGTGTGTCCGTTCTGCGGTCCGAATGCGACCAGAAGGCCGCCGACATCTCCGAACATAGCATGCTCCATTTCACGTCCGAGTATCTCACTGTATTCTTTATGGTAATAATCGTTCATTTGTCTTCCTCTTTTCTATATATGAGCCGGCAAGCTCGTCGCAGTCGTCCCGCCTGCGGCGTGATTGCCGCTACGCTCTCTCGTGTACGAATGCGATGAATTCCTGCGCTGCCTGTTCATCATCCGCATGTGCTGTGTACATTTGATTCCCCATGGCACCCGAGAGAATGTCCGGCATCCTCTCGCACATTGCCATCTTATCTCCGTAGCGCTCCATTATCTCCTCGTGACTGTGTACGTATTCGCGGCCGTCCTTCCTGCTGGCATATACACATACGTGATCGTCATCGCTCTCAGGAGTGAGTCTTTTATCATCGGTCACCATCTCAGCATATATCTTATATACGTCTGTTGAATGAGCGAAGTTCATCATATCCGGAGTGTAGCCTCCCGCAGGTCTCATATTGACCTCGAGCCCCACATAGTCTCCAACGCCTCCTAGATTCGGACGTGCTTTCGCAAGTTTGAAAAACTCGAAATGAATAAATCTGCTCTTAACTCCGAATGCCTTCAGGGCTCTTCGTCCGGCATCGCGAAGTTTATCCGGAACTTCAGCCATAACATAATACGAAAGATCCGGGCCTCCGCCTACGATATCCGCAATTGACGGCGGGAACCAGTTCGACGATTCAAAGATCGGGTTTCCCTCCGAGTCGCAGATGGCATCGTATGAATAGATATTACCCTCTACGAACTCCTCCATCAGGTATGGCACTGCAGGGAGATTATCAAAGAAAGCATCCAGTTCTTCATCGTCCTCGATTTTCCATGAATCCGCAGCACCGACACCGTTGTCCGGCTTTACAAATACAGGATAGCCTCCGATCTCTGCGAGAAACTTAATTGCCTCCAGTTTGTCCGTCACCTTATGGCATCTGGCTGTCGGAATGCCCGCCTTCTCGTAATACGGCTTCATGCCGGATTTATGCTTCCATGCCTCGAGCGCCTTTGGATGCACACCCGTCTTGATGTTGAAGTCCTCGCGGATTCTCGCATCCTGCTCGAGCCAGTATTCATTGTTTGACTCAATCCAATCTATCTTCCCGTACTTCGAGGCAAAGAACGCAACGGCTCTGTATACCTGGTCATAGTCTTCCATGGAATCAACTTTATAGTATTCGTTCATTGCTCCCTTGAGCTCATTTGAGAGGCTGTCATACGGCGCATCGCCTATGCCGAGCACGTTCACGCCGCGCGCTTTAAGGCGATCGCAGAACTGCCAATACACTCTCGGAAAATACGGTGATCTGAAAATAAAATTCATTTGTAACCCTGTCCCTTCTTAAAAAATCAGGTCCGGCATCGGCCGGACCCGTTTATTATACTACTTTTTGAGCATTATTGCATTTCTTCC
>CADAJM010000121.1 GCA_902788245.1 uncultured Eubacteriales bacterium
TTTCAGCAAATTATTTTCTATTTCACATTTCAAATTTTCTTTTGCATGAGAAAAGCCCAAGCTTCGCTCTAGAAACTTGGACTTTGTCTACGGTCTGAAGGAGTCATTGCTGAGCAATGACTCCTTTTTTAATACAAAAAAGGAGGGGAAGGGAAACTCGCCAGGGCAATCTGAGGCCTCGGCCCTTAGCGATTGGCGAGCCGCAGGCGAAGACAGAGCTTAGGGACGCTAGGTCGAAGCTTGAGTGCGAACGTCCCTGGAGAGTTATTCCTTCCCCTCCATAATCTAATGTATTAAATTTTTCCGAGCTCCTTGAGAATCTTCTCAGGGGTCATCGGCCAGGTTCTGATCCATACTCCGCAGGCATCGTGTATGGCGTTGCCGATGGCAGGGGCTGCGCCGTTGCATGCGATCTCGGATATGGACTTGGCGCCCATAGGTCCGAATTCGTCTTTGACATCGACCAGTATAGATTTGAAATCATCCGGCTGTTCGCTGATCATCGGTACGCCGTAGTCTGTCATATTGGCGTTGATGCAGACTCCGTTTTCATCCAGTATCATGTCCTCGTAGAGAGAGTGACCGATTGATTTAAGAGCTGCACCGTACATCTGACAGAGCGCGATTTCAGGGTTGATAGGAGTTCCCGCATCTTGAAGTGCGTAGAACTTCTGAACCTTTATCTCGCCCGTCTTAACATTTACGGCTACCTGTGCGAAGTGTGCGCCGTATGGTACGGATGAAGCCTTGGTTACGAACACGCCGTGGCCGACCATTTCTCCGCGGCCCTCACCGCTGCAAGCGGTGTGCGAGAGCTCGTAGTAGGAGAGGGTCTTGTCTGTCTTAAGGGAGTGGACCTCTCCCGGGTATCTGAGCTCGAGATCAGATGGATCTTCATCCATCTGAAGGGCCGCTTCTTGCAGCATAGCCTCTTTGAGCTTCTTTGTAGCCTCAAGGGATGCACCGCCCGAGAAGAATGTTCCCGATGATGCGTATGAGCCCGTATCAAATACCGAGCCGTCGGTGTCTCCGGAGAGAACCGTAATTCTATCCATATCTATGCAGATGAGCTCGGATACGATCTTGGCTGAAATAGTATCAAGTCCCGTTCCGATGTCCGCGCCGCCTGAGTGGAGTATTACATTACCGTCGGTGGTAAGTTTTGCAATAGCCTCTGCGTGGTCCAGTCCCGGAAGTCCGGATCCCTGCATTATCATCGCGAAGCCCTTTCCGACTTTCCAGTCAGGTCCCGGAGCCTCGTCGCTCGCGTCTTTACCCCATTCGATCATCTCGCAGCCTTTTTCGATACACTCTCTGAGACCGCAGGAGCCTACAGGTACGACGTTACCCTCACGACCTTCTCCGAGACCTTTGAGGATTTCAAGCATATATCCTTCGTCAACGTGGTTGTTGAGTACGAAGTCTTTATAGTCAATTCCGAGTTTCTCTGCGAGTTCGCACATTACCATCATGAGACCGTATGTGCCCTTAGGCGTGCCGTATCCCTGATACGCACCTGCAGGAGGGCAGTTGGTGTAGTAGATCTCAAGATCGTATTTCATATTGTCGCACTTGAAGAGCGGCAATGTCTTGGAGCAGCTGTTCATCGGTACTGTCAGGCAGTGGTTGCCGAACGGACCGGTGTTGGCCTTTACGTCCATATAGATGCCCGTCAGTTTTCCGTCCTTGGTACCTGCCATCTTGACATATACACGCATAGGGTGGCGGGTGGAGTTAGCGATGAACTCTTCCTCACGAGTGTTGTGGTAAAGAACCGGACGTCCCGTGGCAAATGCCGCATATCCTGTCAGGTCCTCTACGAGAATATCCTGCTTAGCTCCGTAGCCGCCGCCGACTCTCGTCTTGATGACGTGGATTCTGTTCTGCGGAAGACCTGTTACCCATGAGCAGATACGTCTGACATGGTACGGAACCTGAGTTGATGCCACAACTACGAGCCTGCCCGCTTCCATCTTAGCGAAGCAGATATGAGTCTCGAGTGGTGTGTGCTGTATCTGTGTTGTCTGGAACATTCCCTCTGCGACAGCGTCTGCCTCAGCAAAGGCCTTATCTACATCTCCTATGCCTCCGTGATTGGAAGCTGCGAGATTCCTCTGCACATCCGCGTGGAGAGGGAACTGGTAGATGACCTTTCCTTCTCTCGGGTCTTTGGATGCTCTTGCGTTATATTCATCGAGATCGTCAGGTGCTCCCGCTCTGTATTCTACAGGGCCCGCATGTACGAGAGGGGCTCCCTCTGCCATGGCTTCTTCGACCGTAAATACGGCAGGAAGAACTTCCCAGTCAACGACAACCTTATCTCTGGCCTCAATGGCAGCCTCGAGAGTCTCTGCAATTACGGCTGCAACTCTGTCGCCCACATGGCGGGCTTTGAGGTTGAGGAGACGTCTGTCATGAGGTGATGGCTCAGGTTCTCCCTGACCTGCCTGCATGTAGTGAGTCTCAGGTGTGTTATACGGTGTAAGTATCTCTACAACTCCCGGAACCTTCATAGCCTCGGTAGTGTCGATGCTGTTTACATAAGCAGAAGCGTGCGGTGATCTGACGCATACCATGTAGCAGGTATCCGCATCTACGAAATCCTCTACGAATGCGCGTCCGCCCGATACGAGCTGAGGTCCGTCCACCTTTGCTCCCGGTTTGCCTACGACTTTATATTCATCTCTGAAAGATGGGGCGGTTTCCGTCTTATACTTACCGTCTCTCATCTTTTCCTGAGCGAGTTTAACTGCGAGATAGTAATGTTCATATCCTGCGTCACGAATGAAGATACCGGATAGGCAATCCTTTATATCTTCCTTGCTAGGATTAGGATTTTTCTCAAGCAGCCATGTCAGAAGAAGTGCTGTAGCAGGGGAGTTGTAGGCCGACTGGACTACGCCTGCATCTATAAGAGCCTTCTGAACTATTGTAAGATTCTCTGTGTTACCGAGTCCGTCCGGTGTGACTATTTCGCATCCGTCGATTTCACCGGCCATCATGAGATTGGACATCACAGGAACACCGTCAACGAGTATGGTGTCACTTCCGCAGAATCCTTCAGCATCGTCCGAGTCGCGGACAGCGAAGTGTCCCTTGCTTACAAGGAAGTCTCTCAGACGCATGGTAGGATCTACATCATAATTACGTTCTATTCCGTTAATAATGCATTTAATCTTCATTTTGCGTCCTCCTTATCCCTTAAGCTCTTGGTACATCTGAGCGAAGGTGATACCGAGCAGATATTTGCGGTAATCCGCGCCGCCGTAAAGAAGATCGTCTTTAAGTGCAATCTTGGCGTCGTTCTTTAAATAATCTGTGATTTCATCTTCAGAAAGATGGTCTGCAGTCGACATTTTCTCTGCAATTCCGCCGAGTTTTACAAGACCGTAGTTCTTGATAGCGGCATATGCCAGATATCTGCCGTCTTTCTTACCGAGAGCTGCTGTGAGTCTGGCATGGCTCTGAGCGGTATTGGCGCTCCTTGCTGATTTAACGGAAACACCATCCGGCAGATTGATGCTGAGAATGAGACAGCCTTTGTATTTATCCCTTCCGGCAATGTATCCCTCGAGGCTGATTTCCTCTGTGGCTCCGTCCTTATTCATAAGGCTTACTGAAGCTGTCGCAGCCAGTAGGGTAGGAACCAAAAATGAATCATCCCTGCAAACCGCGACATTGCCGCCTATTGTCGCCATATTGCGACGAGTGCGCGATGCCATGAAATGCAGGGCTTCTTTCAGATAGGCGGGGATATCTTCAATATCTATGAGCTCCTGGAAAGTGCAGGATGCTCCGATCTCGAGCTTGCCTGAAGTTCTCTTTACTTCGCGAAGAGCTTCCGTCTTACGAAGCGATACATATGAATCACAGGCAAATTCAGAGCCGAGCCTCATCGCTTCGGTTCCGCCCGCAAGATATGCATTTTCTCCGCTCTTGGCTTGCGCGGCCTCCTGCGGAGTATGGGCTATTATGAATTTTTCTGACATGAGGACACCTCCGTTTATCAGGTGATTAATTCTATCGATGATGCTTGATGCATCTATTCATTTCATACATAGATATTTTACCATATATGAAAAATTTTTAGAACAAATAAACTTGTTTCTTGCTATAGTTTTACAGCTCTACATCCTTGCTGAAATTTTATTAGATGAAAACAAAAATATTTTTATTCTGTGTTCAATGTCAGTTGCCGATGTGGTAAAATATTGTTGGATT
>CADAJM010000122.1 GCA_902788245.1 uncultured Eubacteriales bacterium
GATTGGCCTCGGATACACGGATGATAGGTCCTGTGCAGCCCATGCCGCTCTCAGCGTATATGTTCTGCTTCCATAGTGCCTGTACTCCGTCCTCAAGATCCATTACCTCGATTCCGGCAATAGCCTCGGTAACAACCTCAGCAGGAGGTGCTTTTACTTCCTCCGCTTCAGCTGCAGCCGGTTTGGCAGCAGCCTTGCGTGCTTCCAGCAAGTCCTTAAGTCCTGCCTTGGATGCTGCAGCAAACTCCTTAGATGCTACTTCGAATACTCCTCCTCTTATGAGCTGAGCCGCATACTTGATGGCTCCTGCAATAAGAGGTGCTCCGGATGCTCTTGAGATAATCATGACCAGTCTGTCATAACCCTCTCCGATTCCCGGGCCGTAGCCGTAGCCTGTAGCTTCGTAACTTCCGCCCGTGGAGAATGCGGACATCATTTTAACAAGTACATTACCTGTCAGAGAGTCTGTGACCATGATGTCAGGAGTTCCCTGCAGGAGGTCATTTCCTCTCATAACGCATCCGCCGTCTGCTCTTGCTGACTCTGCGAAGTTGATAGGATAGCCCTTATCAGCGAGTTCTTTGAGAATGCTCTCGGTCTGACGAGCTCCGTCAACATTCAGAATTCCGATGCTCGGATTCTCATAACCGCAGGCCTTGGCAGCAATGATTCCGTAGATGGCATTCTTTACCATTCCTTCGATTCTGTCAGTGCTTGATGTGCCTGTCGTGTTGGCTATGAACATTTCCTTGCCTTTGCCCGGAGTCACTACTCTTCCTACGGTGGAAACGCCTATAGGGAACGGGTAGTGCATGGTTACTGCCGCATCGACTTCTCCGCTTGCGAGCAGTTCTTCCATCTTGCTGTGGCCTTCTTCGTCGTCTTTAACCTTTACGGTAGTTACGCCCTCAGCCTCAAGTGTTCCGATGTAATAAACGTCTACTCCGTCCTTTGCAGCCATAAGAGCAGCCTGCATGGAGTTTTCCTCACCGTGCTCGGAGCCCATACCGGTCAATGCGATCTTAGGTCTTTTGCCGTAGCTTCCGCTTTCAATACCATTGGCCATTTCCAGGAAGGTCTCAGCGATCATTTTTTGTATATTCTGAGCCATGATGCCCTCCTTTACTCTGCCAAAAGTCCTGCTGCAAAATCCTTAAGAGCATTTGCAATCATGCCCTTGACCTCAGCCTCGGATACTCCGGAGCCGCCGCCCGCGCTCTGACCTTTATTAGCTTCGATTACGAATGATACACCGTCAAAGAGGTTGGTCATTCTTCCGAGGAAGAGACTTCCCTTACCGATGATCATAGCTCTTGAAATCTCGCCTGCGAGCATGAGATCTCTGCAAGGTCCCATGAACGGAACTCCTGAAGGAATGTGGCCCTGAGTAGGTGCCCAGCCCTTCATGCCGTGCTCTTCGATAAAGCTTGCAAGCTGTGCTTTTTCAAGATCCCCTCTCTTAACTCCGAGAGCAGCAATCATCTTATAGTTGGACTCAGGTACATCTCCTGCTCCTGCAGGTTTTGTGATATCCGGATTCTGCATCTCAGGTGCATACTTATCAATATCTGTAATCTTAAGTCCTGCCTCATCGAGCGGATCTGTTACCAGTGAGCTGATTACAGCCTGTGGGGATGAGCCCGTACCTACTTTATGTCTGCCGATGATGTCGCTTCTGATGATAGGGTCTGTTCCGTTATCCTCACTGATGAGTACGGAGAATCCTGCGAGGCAGTCCTCGAGTGCAGGCATTTCCTTCTCAACGTGGCTCTTGCCGTTCATTCCGAGCTTAGCTGTGCAGCCGCCGGCTGTAACGACAACGTTTTTGAATGTACCGGATTTAACAAGTGCGGCAGCATTGAGGATAGCATGAGCAGGGCCTGCACAGAATCCTCTTGTATCAGATCCTGTAGCATTTACAAATCCTGCGATTTCTGCAGCAGCCTTTGCAAAGTTGCCGCCACCCCTCTGGTTCATGTCTCCGCAAGCTTCCTCTGCGCAGTCGATTACGTAATCAACTTCAGCAGGGTCGATGCCCGTAGCCTTTACCAGGTGGAGAAGTGAAAGAACGCTCGTAGCTTTACTTGAAATATTCTCAAGCATTACGTGAGCCGAAAGGTTTACGTCTACGTCATGAGCTCTCTTAACGGCTCCGACGAGCTTGTCATCCATATACAGGCCGCATGCGCCCTCATCCTTTACTGCCGCTGCAATCTGATCAGCGGTGAACTGATTCTTGTCGAGAACTGCAACCTGCTCCTCTGTGAAGAGTTCATGAGCTGCGAGCTTAGCCTTTACATCTGCTGCAAAGCCGGCTTCGAGTTCTACGAGATCGAAAACGTCACAAATCTGCATGAGTCCGTAATACTCATCCTGAGGCATGATCTCACCGTATTTGCCGTATCTGTCAGCTACAGGTGCCTTTTTGTCATACCATGGGAATTCCACAGCCTGGAGTTCAGCGTTGCTCATATTTCCGATATATGCCTGGTTTGGTGCGTATGCCAGCACATCCTCGTAAGATCTGAGATGTTTTGGCAGTGCTTTGAGATAGTCTCCGTCCGGATTAACTACTCTCTCAGTTACCTGTGTGGCTCCGTCATGGATTACCATATCAGGTGTAAATGCAAGCGTATAGCTCGCTCCTCTGATTACTGCATAATCACTCATAGTAGTCTCCTTATACGTACTTCTCTACCATTGCTTTTACTGCATCTGCTGTTGCATCGTCCTTAACGAGCTCTTCTACCTTCTCGCCATCCTTATAGATAGCGATTACAGGAAGACCCATTACCTTCTGGCCGATGGCAACTCTTCTTGCTTTTGTTGTGTTGAGTGCAGTGAACTTGATCTTGTCACCGTGCTCATCAGCAAGTGCATGTACATGTGGCATCAGAGCCTGGCATGGAACGCAGCCGTCACCATAGAAATCTACTAATACATAACCTTCAGCCTGAAGTACTTCTTCTTCAAAAGTTTTCTTATCAAGTTCTAACATGGGTATGTCCTCCTTTTATTAAATGAATTAATTGTTGTATATAGAATTAATATTTATAG
This sequence comes from uncultured Eubacteriales bacterium, assembly GCA_902788245.1. Lineage (GTDB taxonomy): Bacteria > Bacillota > Clostridia > Peptostreptococcales > Anaerovoracaceae > Crickella. The sequence continues at coordinate 3,058 of CADAJM010000122.1, forward strand.
GCTGTTCCTTCGAGTTCTTCGATATATTTGCCTGCCTGTGTAGCTGCGATAGCTCCGTCAGCTGCAGCAGTAACAACCTGTCTCAGGCTCTTCACACGAATGTCTCCCGCTGCGAATACGCCAGGAATATTTGTGTGCATATCAGCATCAGTAACGATATATCCTCTATCCATCTCGAGTTTGCCCTCGAATACATCAGAGAGAGGTTTAAATCCGATGAATACGAAGATTCCGAAAGTACCGTCTTCCTCGTCTGCAAAGATCTCTCTGGTCTCACCTGTCTGAGTGTCCTTAACGATCATGCTCTCAACGAGGCCGTCACCTTTGATTTCTTCAATTGTTGTGTTCCACATGAAGTCGAGTTTCTCATTTGCGAAAGCCTTCTCCTGAATGGATCTGGCCGCTCTGAGCTGATCTCTTCTGTGGATAAGTGTTACCTGTCTTGCGAACTTTGTCAGGTACATAGCTTCCTCAACTGCAGCATCTCCGCCGCCTACTACGTATACCTGGAAGTCTTCAAAGAATGCAGCGTCACAGGTTGCACAGTACGAAACACCCTTACCTGTGAGTTCTTTCTCACCCGGGCATCCGATTTCAGTGTGAGTAGCACCGCTTGTAACGATTACGGCCTTGGCCTGATACTCACCGTTTGTACATTTGATTTTCTTGATGTCACCGTCAAGCTCAACGCTTGTAACAGTGTCTTCGATTCTTTCACATCCGAACTTATCTGCCTGAGCTACCATACGCTCAATCAGTGACGGACCTGTCTCGCCTTCGATGGAACCCGGATAGTTCTCGAGTTCGTCCGTAATTACGATCTGTCCTCCGAATTTCTGTTTTTCGATGATCAGAGTATCCATCTTGGCTCTGCCTGCATAAAGTCCTGCTGCAAGTCCTGCCGGGCCTCCTCCGATAATCACGATATCATAAGTTTTCATCTGACCCTCCTTCGTGAGTGAAAATTGTTTAAAGTTGGTAACAGGACCGCTGCCCGAAGAGCTTTCATGCGGAAAACCCTCCGTGACATCAACCCTTACCTTTAGATATTAAGCTTCTGCGACCTGTTCGCGAATAGCATTCATCTCTTCGCAAA
>CADAJM010000123.1 GCA_902788245.1 uncultured Eubacteriales bacterium
AGACATATGTCGAGCGTATTTGAAAAGGCAGGTCAGATGCTGAGAGAGCTCAGAACTGAGATGGGAGATATTTCCGTTAAATCAGTAATCACGGGCTCCGGCGGTCTTTCATTGGCTGATTTGTTCGATATCAAGTTTGAGCAGGAAGTAATTGCCTGCAGCAGAGCGGTCGAAGAACTCATACCTGAGACCGATGTGGCAATCGAACTCGGTGGCGAAGATGCAAAGATTACATTCTACGGTTCTACTATTGAGCAGAGGATGAACGGTACCTGTGCGGGAGGCACGGGAGCTTTCATTGATCAGATGGCTGTACTTCTCAATACCGATGCATCCGGCCTTAATGAGGCTGCCAAAGACTATTCCATTATTTATCCGATAGCATCCAGATGCGGCGTTTTTGCCAAGACTGATATACAGCCGTTGATAAACGACGGAGCCAAAACTTCAGATATAGCCGCCTCGATTTTCCAGGCGGTGGTAAATCAGATGATTTCCGGTCTCGCCTGTGGTCATCCTATCAAAGGCAATATCGCATTCCTGGGCGGCCCTCTTGAATATCTTTCAGAGCTCAGGCTCAGATTCAAAGAAACTCTCAATCTTAAAGACGAAAATATAATATTCCCTGATAATGCCAAATTCTTTGTAGCTTTGGGAGCGTCTTACCTTGCTGATAAAGAAAGCCCTGTTAATCTTGATATCATTCTTTCAAAACTGGATAATGCAAGCCCTGACGAAGTCTCAGATACCAAGTATCTCAAACCGCTCTTTGAGAACGAGGAGGATCTTTCCGAATTCAGAACGAGACATGCCTCCGCATGTATTACAAGGAGCGATATCAACAATGCATCGGGCCCTGTATTCCTCGGTATAGATGCAGGTTCTACAACTACAAAAGCCGCTCTTATTAATAGTGACAAGGAAATACTCTACGAACACTACAGTAACAATGAGGGCGATCCTCTCGAAGTAGTTCGCGGGGTGTTAATAGAAATATATTCAAAACTTCCTAATGAAGCTTATATAGGCAGATCTGTGGTCACAGGCTACGGAGAAGGCCTTATTCAGGCTGCCTATAAAATAGATGCCGGTGAGATTGAGACCATGGCCCATTATAAAGCTGCAAGACAATTTATGCCTGAAGTCACTTTTATACTCGATATAGGTGGTCAGGATATGAAGTGCATGCAGATTCACGACGGTGCAATCAGCAGCATAATGCTTAATGAAGCATGCTCATCCGGATGCGGTTCATTTATAGAGACCTATGCCAAGAGTGTTAACATGACGGTCCCGGAGTTCGCTTCCGAGGCGCTAAAATCAACCCAGCCTGTTGATCTCGGAACCAGATGTACCGTATTCATGAACTCAAAAGTTAAGCAAGCCCAAAAGGAAGGAGCATCAATTGCAGATATATCCGCCGGGCTTTCATATTCCGTAATTAAAAACGCTCTGTATAAAGTTATTAAGCTAAGAAACAACGAGGACACCGGACCTAATGTAGTAGTTCAGGGCGGAACTTTCCTGAACGAAGCGGTACTCCGGAGCCTTGAGATCATACTTGAAAAGGATGTAATCAGACCTGATATTTCCGGTTTAATGGGAGCATACGGCTCAGCCATTATTGCTTGCGATGATTACACGGAAGGCGAAAGATCATCTGTACTCGGTCTTGATGAAGTTGACGGCTTCAAAGTAACTACATCAAATGCCAGATGCGGAAGGTGCGGAAACAACTGCCTGCTTACCATATCCAAATTCGCCGACGGCAGCAGATATATTACCGGTAACAGATGCGAAAAAGGTGCAGGTGTAAGCACGGAAAAATCCGATTTGCCTAACTTATATAAAATTAAAAATGACTTGCTCTTTAACAGACCGGTGCTCGAAGAGGACAAGGCAAAGAGAGGCATCATAGGCATTCCGAGAGTTTTGAATATGTACGAGAACTATCCGTTCTGGCATGCTTTCTTTACTAAGCTCGGATTCAGAGTTGTCATAAGTCCGGCAACGGATAAGGATATGTATCAAAAGGGCATGGACTCCATATCGTCTGATACGGCATGTTATCCTGCCAAAGTTGTTCATGGTCACATCAAATGGCTGGTAGAAAACGGAATCAAAAGAATATTCTATCCGTCAATTAACTATGAAGCCATCGAAGATGAAGATGCTCCAAATCACTATAATTGTCCTGTAGTTGCAACTTATCCTGAAGTTATCGACAAGAATATGGCCGATTATTTCTACGATAATGAAGTTGAGTTCTATCATCCTTTCGTTCCGTACGACAACGATGAGAGATTCATCATGGAGATGACAAAATTCTTCTCGGGATCCAGACAGGTTGATTTGGCAAGCACCGAAAACATAATCGAAAGCTATCATCTCGGCGATGACAAAAGACAATATTCTCTGTACGGAATTCACACGGATACGCTTGAAATAGAGCACGCTCTTGATGCGGGCAGAAATGCTCAGAGAGTGTATAAGAAAAAAGTCGCAGAAGCCGGTGATGCTGCAATCAAATACATGAGAGAGCACGGGAAAAAAGGCATCATTCTGTCCGGCAGACCTTATCATATAGATCCTGAAATCAATCACGGAATAGACGAATTGATTACTCAACAGGATATGGTGGTTCTGTCCGAGGATTCCGTCTCTTGGAAGGTTAGCGCTGCAAGACCTATCAGAATACTCGACCAGTGGGTATATCATTCAAGACTTTATAAAGCAGCCATCTACGCCGGACGTCATGATGACCTGGAAGTGATTCAACTGAACTCCTTCGGATGCGGACTGGATGCTGTAACAACCGACGAAGTAGATGAGTTGCTCGAACAGAACAATAAGTTATACACGGTTCTTAAAATCGATGAAGGAGCAAACCTCGGAGCAGCCAAGATAAGAATCAGATCGCTCAAAGCAGCTCTCGATGAAAGAAGGAAACTCGGCACTAAATCCAGAGGCATAAATGTCCCTTACGTAAGAAAAATCTTCACAAAGAAAATGAGGGTGGACGGATATACACTTTTAGTGCCACAGATGTCACCGTTACATTTCCAATATATAGAACCTATATTCCGTACGGTCGGGTATAACGCCGTACTTCTTCCAGCGGTTACCAAAGAATCCGAAGAAGAAGGACTCAGATATGTCAACAACGATGCGTGCTATCCTACGATAGTCACACTCGGTCAGATTATATACGCTCTTAAATCAGGCGAATACGACCTGGATAAAACCGCCGTTTTCATGTCTCAGACAGGCGGCGGATGCAGGGCAAGTAATTACGTTGCGCTTTTGAGAAAGGCACTCAAAGACCTCGGAATGGAACAGGTTCCGGTTATATCTTTTAACATGGTTGGACTTGAAAAGAATCCGGGCTTCAAACTCACACTTCATCTTCTCAGACAGCTTGTATTTGCTCTGCTATACGGAGACCTGATGATGAAATGCCTCTACAGAGTACGCCCTTATGAAATTGAAAAGGGCAGCGCCGAGGCCGTTATGAACTCCTGGTTCAAAAAGATAGTAGATAATTGTGTAAACCTGAATAAAAGTCAATTTAAGTTTAATCTTGAAAGAATAGTCCGCGACTTTGACAGCATTCCTATACATGAAGATATGGTTAAACCGAGAGTGGGAATTGTAGGGGAGATATTGGTTAAATACCATCCGAATGCAAATAACAATCTCGTAGAGATTATCGAGGAAGAAGGTGGAGAAGCTGTTGTTCCGTCGTTTGTCGATTTCTTTGAGTACACATTTTTAAACAAGATATATAACTACTCAAATCTGTCCGGTACATATAAAGATATGGTTATCAATAAAGCCGCGATCAGTTTCGTAGAGTATTACAGAAAGCATGTAAGGGCGGCCTGCGAGAAGAGCAAGAGGTTTACACCTGACCGTCATATTGAAGAAACTGCTGCAAACGCAGAACGCTTCATATCGGTCGGTAACCAGTGCGGAGAAGGTTGGCTTTTGACAGGAGAGATGGTAGATCTCATCGATGACGGCATCAAGAACATACTCTGTCTGCAGCCGTTTGCTTGTTTGCCTAATCACGTAGCGGGCAAAGGCATGCTCAAGGCTTTGAG
>CADAJM010000124.1 GCA_902788245.1 uncultured Eubacteriales bacterium
AAAGAGGGAGCTCTCGAAATCGCACTCGGCCTGATTAACGAAGGCGCTACTGTCACCATGGGCGGTGGCATGAGCGTGCATGAGATTGGACTTGTAGAGGCTCTGAAAAAAGGCAACTACAATTTCATCGACAGGGATGAGATGGAGGACAGAGAAGCCGCAGCGCTCGCCGGCTTTACGGCAGATTACTTCCTCACGAGTGCGAACGCCATGACTCAGGACGGAGTGCTCGTCAACATCGACGGCTACGGCAACAGAGTAGCAGCCACGGTGTTTGGCCCGGGCAAAGTCATATATATCGTGGGCATGAATAAGGTGTGCGCGGATCCTGAGGCCGCTCTCAAAAGAGCCAGAAACACTGCTGCACCGACAAACGTCCAGAGGTTTGACAAGAGCACCCCGTGCAGCAAGACGGGAACTTGCATGAATTGCACGAGCCCGGACTGCATCTGCAGTCAGATACTGTTCACGAGATTCTCTATGATTCCGAATCGAATCCATGTAGTTCTCGTAAATGACAATCTCGGATTCTAAGTCAGTAAAGCAAGAGGTCCTGCGAATGCAGGACCTCTTTGGTTTGCGGACTTAGCCGCGCGTCATCTGTAAAGGTATGTTATGAGAGATTGGTATGACTTTTAGCCTTCGATTGCAATTGTCTTTTTCTCAGGGAGCTCAGGCTCTTTTTCCTTTGGGAAGGAGAGGCTGAGAACTCCGTCCTCGAATTTAGCCTTTACATCGTTTTCATCGATGCCTTCACCTACATAGAAGCTTCTCTGCATAGCGCCGGAGTAACGCTCCTGTCTGAGCAGTTTGCCGTTATCGTCCTTTTCTTCCTCGTTTACGGTCTTGGATGCGCCTACTACGAGGTAGCCGTTTTCAAGTGAGAGGCTGATCTCGTCCTTCTTGTAGCCCGGAAGCTCGATGTCGAGTTCGTAGTTACCGTCTTTGTCTCTTACATCTGTTTTCATCAGACCGCCCGGTACTTTTGCAAAAGCTTTGTGAGCCGGACCTTCGATTCCTCTCATGCGAGGGAAGTCGAAAAAGTCATCAAAGAAATCGTCGTTGAATAATTTCGGATAAAACATATTGTGCCTCCTTTATGTACATATCTTTTTTATCTTTTGAATGTGACCCGCACAGGGCCTTTTCTCTTTGACGACATCAGTGTAGCACTTTTGTTAGCACTCGTCAAGAGAGAGTGCTAACATTTTTTAAAAATTTTTCATGGCGGCATTTCGCCGTTTTTCCCACTCAAAATATTATGTGATTTTGATGTGAAATACGCGGAAAAATGCCGCTGATGTGGTACAATTAAGCCAAATTGGTATTAATTGCAAATTATTGATAAAACCTGCTGCAAATTTGCAGCATATGACAGTAAAATGTCGGAGGAAAGCGTATGAAATTGACTTTTATCGGCGCGGCACATGAAGTTACCGGCTCATGCACTATGCTGGATATTAACGGCAATCAAATATTGATAGATTGCGGTATGGAGCAGGGTGCAGATCTGTTTGAGAACATCGAGATTCCTGTCGCGCCGGCTGAGATAGATGCCGTGGTGCTGACCCACGCACATATAGACCACAGCGGTAAACTTCCGTTCCTGGTTGCAAACGGCTACAAAGGACCGATTTATTCCACCGAGGCCACATATCGCCTCTGCGATATCATGCTCAAAGACTCTGCTCACATACAGGAGTTCGAGGCGCAGTGGAGAAACCGCAAAGCCCAGAGAGCAGGAGAGGAAGAATACCATCCGCTCTACACGACAGAGGATGTAATGAATACTCTGCCGCTATTCAAGACCACGGGCTACGGCGAGGAAATGGAGATATTCGACGGAGTAAGCATCAGTTTCACAGATGCAGGTCATCTGCTCGGATCATCCAACATACTCTTCAAGCTCAAAGAAGACGGGGTGGAGAAAACAATTCTTTTCTCGGGAGACCTCGGTAATGTCGAGAAACCTCTCATAAAGTCGCCTCAGGATCCGCCTCATGCTGATTATGTGGTATGTGAATCCACCTATGGCGACAGAGTGCATCCTGAGCAGCCTGACTACAAATCCCAACTCACGCAGATAATCCAGACGACACTCGACAGAGGCGGCAATCTCGTAATTCCTGCGTTTGCCGTAGGAAGGACACAGGAACTACTCTATTTCATAAGGATGATTAAAGAGGAGAACCTCATTAAGAATCATGCGAACTTCCCTGTGGTAGTGGATAGCCCGCTCGCCGTGGAGGCGACCAACATATACAGTACGGAGATGTATGACTATTACGATGACGAAGCCATAGAGCTTCTGAGATCGGGTGTAAATCCTGTTACCTTCCCTGACCTCAAGGTTTCGGTTTCCAGCGATGAGTCCAAGGCGATAAACGCTGATTTGACACCGAAGATTATCATCTCGGCATCCGGAATGTGCGAGGCGGGCAGGATAAGGCACCACCTCAAGCACAATCTCTGGAGACCTGAGTGCACGATACTATTCGTGGGGTACCAGAGCCCGGGCACCGTCGGAGGAAAGCTCCTCGACGGAGAAAAGGAAGTAAAACTCTTCGGCGAGACCATTCATGTTCAAGCTGAAATAATGAGAATCGATTCATTCAGCAGCCACGCTGACGAACCGCATCTGCTCGAATGGGTTAAGAAAACAGATCCGGGCGTCAGAGTATTCGTCAACCACGGAGACGACGAGGTGACGGATCATTTCGCAGCAGAGGTTTCCAAAGCCACCGGAAAACCTGCGGTCGCTCCTTACAGCGGAGAGGAATGGGATCTCGCAACGGACGAGCTTTACAGAAAGGCAGAGATCAAGCCTGTCGTAAAGAAACAGGCACAGAGCGGTTCAGACGGTGGCTCGGACCACAGAGATACAAAGAACGCATCGCCTGAGTATAAGAATCTCAAGGGCAGTGCTGATGAACTTATGAAGTTGATAGGCAAAAGCAAAGAGATATCCAATAAGGAACTCAGAAAGATGCAGTCGGATATCGAAGAACTGATTAAGAAATATCAGTAACAATCCTTGCATAGGGACAAGGAGATAATCGGGAGGAAATAATGGATAACAGACCGATAGGAATCTTGGATTCGGGACTCGGCGGTCTTACATCAGTGTGGGAGCTTCATAAAAAGCTCCCCGAGGAAAGAGTAATATATTACGGCGATACAGCGCGCACACCATACGGCTCGAAGTCGCCGGAGACCATTGTTAAGTTTGCCAATCAACTGGTGGACAGGCTTATTGCGTGCAATACCAAGATGATAATCATAGCCTGTAACACCATAACTGCTTGGGCCCTTGATGACCTGAGGCAGAAGCACCCGGCAGTACCTATCATCGGTGTAATAGGACCGACGGTCAGAAAGGTCGTCTCAGAGGGAGTTGACAGAGTGGGAGTAATAGCCACCAAGGGTACTATCGGAAGTGATATGTACGGAAAGAGCCTGAGAAAGATTAAACCGGACATTAAGGTTTCGAGCATGGCTTGCCCGGCTATAGTTCCTCTCATCGAAGAGGGGCTTACGGATACGGACATCATGGAGCTTACGATTAGGCACTATATGGACGATTTCGTGCGCGAGGGCGACTTTGAAGATCTGATACTCGGATGCACGCACTATCCGCTCGTATCCGGACAGCTCAAAAAACTGTATCCGGAAATGAGGCTGTACAGCTCATCCGCGGAGGTTGTGGATCAGGCTAAAGAGATCATGCAGGATAGGGATATGCTGGCCGCAGGCTCAGAATTTACCGACAGATATTACGCCAGCGATTTGTCCGAAAACTTCATAAATATGACTGACAGATTGTTTGAAGGAACAGATTTCAAAGTACATCTATTAAAACTTGAAGAATAGCGGGTTTTTTAGTAAAATCTATGGGCTGCGCATTTGTTGGTTTTGCAGTAATGCGCTATGAGGGAATGAAATGGAAACAGAATTCAAATTCAGACTGGACGACACATCTGTATTTGACAGAATCGTTGA
>CADAJM010000125.1 GCA_902788245.1 uncultured Eubacteriales bacterium
ACGAATTTACAACCGAATAACGATCAACCGGAAACTTGTCTCACCGTGAGACAAGTTTCCTTTTTTCATGGAGGTGTTATGAGAGAACGCAATCACTTTATCGGCCTATGGCTGAACGACGAGGAGTACGCCCATCTGCGGGAGCAATGCAAGATCACGGGCTTGCCTGCCAGCGTACTGATCCGTCACGCCCTCGCCGGGGTACAACTCCGGCATCGGCCGCCTGACGAATACGCGGGCCTGCTGCGGGTGCTGTCGTCCATCGGCAACAACGTCAACCAGATCGCCCATTGGGCGAACGCCAAAAAGAGCATCCAGGAGGCGGAGATCCGCCAGGCGGCTCTGCTGGCAAACAAGGCGTGGGAGCTGGTAAAGGATACGTTGTAAATATGTCTCACCGTGAAACAAGTTTTCTTTGATGCCTTTCTATAAATTTGCAATCCATATTAGAACTGCTATAATTTGCAATCAGAAAGCGAAATGTCGAAGCGAGCGAAAATATATATTCTTTTTCGTGCAATCTTTTTTTACTGTTTACGACTTTAGGGGCGAAGGAGGTTGGAGCATGACAGATACCTCAATTATAGATCTATATTTCATTCGGTCGGAACAAGCCATTGAGGAAAGCCAGGTAACATATGGCGGCTATTGCTATCGTGTGGCGAATGGTATCCTCAACGATCCGGCTGATTCTGAGGAAAGTGTCAACGATACATGGTTTGCAGCATGGAACGCTATACCGCCTACGCGCCCCAATAGTCTAAAGACTTTTTTTGGCGCATTAACAAGGCACATCTCTATTGACCGGCTACGGAAGCGCTTTGCCGATAAACGCGGAAAAGGTGAAGCTCTGATTGCCATTGATGAATTAGCAGAATGTATTCCTTCAGGTTGGAGCATGGAGAAATCCATCGAAAACAGAGAGCTTATCCGAGCTTTTAACTCTTTTTTAGAGAGTCAGCCTGTCTTAGATCGGAATCTGTTCGTTGCACGATACTGGTATGGCCTACCCATTGCTGAAATAACTGTAAAGTTCGGAATAAAGAAGAACACCGCAGTTTCAAAGCTGCGTCGTACACGAATCCGTCTCCTTGCCTATCTTGAAAAGGAGGACTTACAGTGACTAAGGATCAGTTCTTTGACTTATTTGGTCAGATTGACGCTACATATATTCTAGCAGTCGAAGATGTCCTAAGCGGAAATAGCAAAGATATTCATCTCCCCCGAAAAAGAATTGTTCGCACGCTTTTGATTGCCGCAGTGATTGTGAGTCTAATGACGATAACCGCATATGCTACCGGTTTATTGGGGATCGTTAGTAGGATAATCAAAGATTCCGGAAGCGAAAATCAGAGCAGCACTCTTCCCAGCGAAGCAGCCGAAGTGTTGGACTCGCTCCGCTCTGTTCACCACCGTGACTATATTTCCCTCAGTGGAGTTACAGGCTCTCCGGAGTATCAGGCAGCAGCCGAATGGCTGGCTTTTAAGGGGAGCTATGCTGACCAAAAGACTGCTGAACAGATTACAGAAGGCAAAACCTACTATGAATGGCGTGATCTGGAGCGCAGCTTCGCGCCGGATGAGAAGACGAAAGAGATTTGCCGTCTTTACCAAGTCTGGGATGCTACCATGTGGGAAAAACTCCAGGAAATTGCCGATAACTATAATCTTTCCCTACACTGGGAGAGAACGCCTATTTTAGGTGACTGGGACCAGCAGCGTGAGCGGGGCAAATATGAGGATGGTTCCTTTACTGTAACCGTAGCACATCAGTTCGGTATCTATAGTCTCTACTTGGAACGGGCTGGGTCTCTGCCCTGCGATGATATGACGGCAGGCAGCACCGATGAATATGAAGAATGGGAATACACCAATGCGCACGGCCAGAGTGTCAGCATTGCCATGCGCGACGTGAGCACAAATGTGTCATGGTCACAGTTTGATTATTTGATCTTCTATTCTGACAATGACGCAACAATGACGGTCAAGACGACATACGGTCATTCGTTGAACGACAACAACTCGGATGATAAGGCGTATGCGGAGCGGCTGGCAGACAGCATAGATTTTGCTTCCCTGAGTTCCGTAAAGTTGCCGGAAGATGCCCTCACAATACTGAAAGGAGACTGAAATGAGGAAAACAGTATCATTACTTCTTTGCGTTGTAGTTCTGTTCGGCTTGTGCGCCTGCGGCGCTGCAAGTCGGTCTGCTGTAGTTGAACAGATGGAAGAAGAAAGCGGGAAACCGCTTTCCACCCAAGCAACCACTGTACAAGAAAAGATAGTATATCCTGTAAATATGCAGCTTGTCTCTGATGACGGACTCATTCACTTCAGTGTCCACGATGATAATGCAGCTCCCATCCCTTCAACCATGCCTGTTCTGCGCGTACGTCCTCAAATAATTACATCGGATATGGCTCGGCAAATGGTCAAAGCGGTGTTCGGGGATGCAGAACTATTTGAGTTCTCAGAGGAACTGAGTAAACCTGAGGTCGCGGAAATGATCGCTGTTTGGGAAAATGCCGTAACCGATGATAAAATCCGAGCAGACCACGGCGCAGACGCGCCACAGAATTGGATCGATAGCGTGCGAGAGGGTCGTCTCGAAATCCTTGAGTTCTATCGGAACGCTTATGCATATGCTCGTGATGAAGTAACTCCCGTTCCTTGCCAGTGGAAATTCTGGCCTATGGAACACTACGCCATTCACGGACACGATTACGCAGGTAGGGACGCATCCTATACCGACAAGATTCCCGCTGGTATTTCGGTCGATATGAGAGCTGTGACCAAAGTTGATGGAATTCCCTATGAACTATGGGTCAACAACAACGAAAGAGCGGATTTCCGCAACCATAGTCTTTCGATTTTCGTGTTAGAACCTAATGAACTTTTTGCCGGGGGACAGCGCTATGATGAAACAGAAGCCCACAGGCAGAATTGGAATAAAAGTATCGGTGCCTATTCTTATGCGCCTGCCACAAATGACGAGCTTGCGAGTGCCGGCAAGCGTGCAGAACAATTAGCTTATAATATGGGACTCGGCAAATGGATATTTGATGCCTCTGTAGTGGATATGGCATCGATTTCTGGCGGCGGCTGCTGGCAAATCGAACTGGACGGTCAACCGATCTATGAAGGCTTCCCGGTCAGTTGGCAGAATCCAGCCAATCATCAGGATTACTACATAGAAGATCTGACCATCCGCATGAAAAACGATGGAACAGTTATTGACCTACATTATACGTCTCCCATAGAAATCGTAGAGATTGTTGAACAGAATGCGCCACTAAAGAAATGGGATGAAATGAGCCAAATCGTATCGCAGACTATGCAGAGCTATCGTTGTGAAATCTTGATTCCCAATTATGAGTCGGAAAAAGCATGGTGGGACGAAGTAGGCGCACAGGTTTCTGAAATAAAGGTAGATATTGATTCCGTCAGCGTTGGTTATACGCGTGTTCCGTACGATTCTACAGACTTCCTCCTTATCCCCACTGTTTCCTTTGCTGGAAACCTGGAAGTTCTCGGCAATATCCCCGGCGTGCACGAAAGTACGATGAATCTGTTAATGGGAAGCGAAAACGGTTATCGGATTTCATTAGCTTGGGACCTGCGAGATGGTTCTTTAATTCAACAGTAGAAGAAAAAATATGAATAACGAGCAAGAGAAAAAGTCCTTATGGCTCCCGTGCCTGAAATGCGGTGCCAGAAGTAAAATCAAAATCTACGAGGATACCGTACTCCTGAACTTTCCTCTATACTGTACCAAGTGCAAGAAAGAAACCAAACTCGGCGTGATAAAATTCAAGATCGTTGTTAGCGACGAGCCAGACGCTTAAAGCGCAGAGCCTGCTACTCCGTGAGTGGAGAAG
>CADAJM010000126.1 GCA_902788245.1 uncultured Eubacteriales bacterium
GTATCAGTATCATCTTTTCATACAGATTCATCTTCAGGTAATCCATCTTGCGAAAAGCTCCGGGTTTATAGTTGAAATTGTAACGCTCGCTTTCTCTGACCATACTCATTCTCACAAATCCCGGGCAGTAGTTCTGAGTAAGAATCTCTTCAACGTATGCAGGAAGTCTGTACCCTGCAAGTTCCTGTCTTATTCTGTCCATTCTCGCCTCCTGTCTATCCTCCGCATGTTGCACAAGCTCCGTATCCGCGCTCCTGTGCAACCTGTCTCTCAATTTCTATATAATTCCTCTGAAGTGACGCGCATCCTCTGAGATGATAATCCTCTCCCGCTGCGGGGAAGTAATATACGAGGGTTCCGTTTGCTGCTTTGCCGCTCTTACAAAGCGGGCAAGACTTGTACTTTCTTTTCATGACAGGTGACAGCGCAGCGGAAGTCGAAGCTGCTCTAAGGTGTCTGCATCCCTTGCTGTGGTACTTCTCACCTCGCTTAGGGAATATGTAAACCGCATCTCCTAGCGATCCGAACTCGCTCTCGCTCATCGCATCGTATCCTCTGAATCTTCCGACATACGCCCTTGTGACCATTGAGATTTCATACTCCGCCTCTGACGCAAGTCCCAGCGGATTTGAGGATTTCATATCGAGCATCAGGCTGACAGCAATCAGCTCATCAACATCCCATCTGCTTACCCTGTATCCGTAGTCTGTGATATGAGTGGATTTAACCAGAGAATGCTCTTTTTCTATTTCTCTTTTAATACGAAAAGGCACACCTATAGAAGTATCTGCAATTATGGCTTCACATGCGCCCTTTCTTATCTCATTAGCTGCTATAAAATTGCTGTTTTCTATACAGGCATACATCAGGATAATTGAGGACATGCAAAGCACCGATATAAACATAATGGGCAGAGTAATAGCCGCTTCAACCAAATAACTGCCTTTTTTATTTCTTATTTTTTTACCTATAGCTGTCCTCAAATTCATAACTTCTTCCGTTCGCGTCCAAACTGAATCTCGTGCCCACGTAATATTCCATCATGTTGAAATCCCTGTAATACCTGTATTTCATATTAATCTGCACCAGGTCCATAATCCTGAGCAGCCTGGTCTTCTCATCCATCGCCAGAATAAAAATAAGCAAATGTTCATCGTAATTCAGACCATCCTTTACTGCTTTTACGGTATCAGTAAAGCCGCTTATTTTTCTTATCTCTCCTCTGTTTTCATTGAGAAGTTTTCTTGATTCGCCGTCGAGTTTATCCTTCACCTCATCGCTGTCGAGCACTCCTCCCAGTCCGGTCTGCCAGTCATCCGGGCCTTTGAACAATGCAACTCTCCCTCCATCCAAGAGTGTTTTCATATCTTCTTCCGTCTCGAGCGCCGCCCAAGCCTCGGCTATAACAAGCTGTGTGGCAAGGCCGAGCGGCCCGGGCGTTATAGTTTCCGCCACGCTGACTATCAGTTCGACTTTTTTAGGATCCTTGTACAGCGATGCGAGATTCAGAGCATTTCTCATCAGGAAAAGATTGCGCTTTACTGCTTTCAGATTCTTTGCATCATCCGGCGTACCTTTTATGATGTATTCCCATTCGTTTCTGAAATACGACTCCTTGTCCGTTGCATATGTTACTGCGTTGGCGAAATACTTCTCGATAAACAAAAGCTCTGACCCGGCATTTGCCACAGCGCTTTGGAGTCCGCCCTTACTCCCTATGGATTTCGCTTTCTGAACCAATGAATCAACACTGTAAGCACTGCTTGATCCGCCTGACGGCAGTGTGTCCAGAACTACCTTGTTCTTTATGCAACGTCCGTCGCCTGCGGATCCTCCGTCTTTTGATCCTATATCGTCAATTCCTATCTTTTCACTTCTCTCTCTGCGACCTCTGCCATTTACATAATCGCCTATTACTTTGCCTGTGAGAGATTTTTTCATGGCGTCCGAGAAATTGTCCGAATCGCCGAGTTCATAGCCTGTAAGGTCCGCATTTGCCCCTCCGAGGTCTATATTGAGCCTATCTCCCATGGAGTATTCCATATAATTCTCCAGCTTTTCACTGACTTCGCTGTCGTTTCCGAAATATGCCATGAGGCCGTAGTCTTCAAGCAAAGGCTGATCGTATTCTGACAGCACTGCTTTCGTCCACACTCTGCCGAAAGTTTCACATTCGCTTTTGATTGCGAGCTCTCTGCAAATCCCGATTGAACCGGCGACGCACAGAGCAAAGGCCACAAAAATCATAGCCGTTAAAACCGCCGAAGAACCTCTTTTATTAATTATCCGATTTATCTTATTTGAATACTTCACTTGCTCTGACCATCAGGTCCTCGTTTAACATATATGCTTTGGTCTTTATTCTTTTCGTTGCATCAAACATCAGGACTCCGCCTTTTAGCAGTTTCACTTCTTTGGTGTTTTTATATACCTGCATTCCGGTGCCACCGTAGGCATCCCATCTGTCCAGTGCCTCCATGTGTTCGGCAAGGCTCGTGTTGAGAATCTCAAGATAGAATGTGAAAGTTCTGATCAGGAGCATTGCCGTAAGGATGATAAGAGGAAGCGAGATGGCAGCTTCTACCATCTCCGCGCCCCTCTTGTTTTTAAGAGCCTGTTTTATAGTTTTGAGATTGATTGTTTTGCGATTCATTGTTAGAAATTGGCTGCATCGAGCGCATTAAAGATTCTGTTTACGAAGTCAACGATTGATCCCTTGAATATGATGCCTACTGCCACCGCAATCGCCACCAGTATGGCGACCTGCACCATCTCCATGCCTCTTTTATTTCTCAGGCTCATCGATATACTGCTCATTATTCGTCTCATGGTGTCCTCCTTCCCGCACCTACATGCTGAGCATCGCAGGTGCCATAGTGATCACTATCAGGAGAATCAGCAATATACCGAGCGGATAAGACATTTTGGTGTCTATCATCTTTCCGCTCTCTCTGGCTACCGTCTTCCTCTCATCCCAGAGGTATTTGCTCTCCCTGCTCAGGCTCTCTATAACATCGCTTCCCCTCTTTTCATTTTCCGTGAGAATCGTTGCTATCCTTATCATTTCTTTGACATCATTTTTGATGGCAAATTCGTTTATGATACCGGCCGTGCTCTTCCTGTGGTCGGGATCATTTCTGTATATATCCGCAATTTCTCTTTCAAAATACCCGGCGTTTTCTTCGTCTGAGGCAATTCTGTCTGCGTAACTGCAGCTGATGTTCTCGAAGGCATCGCTGAGTATCATTCCGGCGTTCATCATCAGAAAGAGTTGATTGCAGAATCTCGGAAGGCTCCTCAATATCGATCTTCGTCTCTTTGCGTCCTCTTCCTTGTCATTTGTTTTACTTGCTCTTATTACAAACACAATCATTGCAACATAAATAGCCGGTATTAAGATCAGGTAGCTGTAGTCTCTTTTGATATTTGCTTTCCATGTGAGTGGCGTGCCGTCATTCAGACTGTCGGGAAGCTTTATCTTCTTACTCCTTGAGTATTCGATTTCATTTATTATTCCCGAAAGACCGGCCTCTATCTCATCATCTCGGCTGGGCTCCTCCGTAAGACCGAGCCCTCCCCCTTCCTTTCTTATGGCCTGAATCGTCAGATTGACGTCCTTGCTTATTGTTTCATCGCCTTCTTCAATTAACACTACGAAGTCGTAGGATTCGCTCGTGTTGGTCGAATGCCTTTCTATGCTCACTGCCTTTCCGTCTTTATCGCTTATTACGCGACCGAGCTGCTCAGGCCCTCTGATACAAACCGCAAGAACCAAAAGAGCCGCAGCGAGCGTTATGATAAACAACCTGCTCTTCAGATTGCTGTCGCCCTTTATTAATGCTATTTCTTCTTTGATTCTTTCCTTCATAC
>CADAJM010000127.1 GCA_902788245.1 uncultured Eubacteriales bacterium
GCATTTTCCTGCACTGATACAAAGTCGGAAACAAATTCCATGTTAATATCCTCCTCAAATTGATAACTCGTAAAAATATATGGTTCATTTTAACATATAAAAACCCCGAATGCATTAGTTTTTAGCAAAAAAACACAACATTTAGGGGGTATTTGCTTAACGAAACACAATTACTTGTAAACTAGAATACCGGCATAAATGATGCCGTTTCATCGTCCGGGAATGTGATTGTGCCCCTCTTGATGCTGTCCTCAAAGAGTTTATCCAACACCTGATGGAGTTTGCCGTTCTCCATATTCTTCATAATTGTGTCGTAATCTCCTTTTACGATTAATGTATCGTAGACATAGGCCTTTACGTTCGAGAGATCGGACATATCCACCTTTACATAATACAAGTCGCTGTCCTCCATCATCTGTATCAGGCTGACGCTCTTGCTTATCATCTCTTCATTTTGGGTGCCGAGCTGCTCTCCGAGTTTGATTTTAGTTATGATATTTCCCTCTATAAGAGTCAATTTCGGCTTGCTGTGGCTTTTCTGCAGGAGTATTCCTTCCCTGTCCAGCAGGAGGTAATCATCGTCATATTTCAAAGCCATCATTTGCTTTCTCTCTTTAACGGTGATAACCAAAGTGGACGGAAGCTTCCTGCTCACTTTAGCGCTCTTGATATACGGATTGAGTTCTATGTTTTCCTGAATCCTTTCCTTATCAGGGTGATAGATTATGTTCTTACCCGGAGAAGCATGCCCCATGCTGATGATTTCCTCCGCAGAGAAGTTCTCATTTCCCCTGACTTCTATCAGATCAACCGTAAACAGCGAAGTAAACGACAGAATAAATGCCGCTATGAGGCCAATTATCAATAAGACTGATGAGAACAATCTCAGTCTGTGCCTTCTGTTCTTTCTGGCAGTTTCAATCTTTCTGAGGCGTATCTTCTCGGCAATAGCGAGATCTTCATCCGGAATAATGGTTTCAGCCGGCTCTTCCTCAACAACTTCTTCCCCGGCCGGCTCTTCCTCAGCAGCTTCTTCTACTTCAACTTCTTCCTCAGCCGACTCTTCCTCGACAGTTTCCTCCGCTTTCGGGAAGTCTTCCATTATCGTGTTATAGATGATGTCAGTCGCGTTCACGGGCGCCAGTTTCTTGCTGGCCTCCTCCATCTCTCTGACAAGATCGCTGTCTTCGAAGAGTTTATGAACTATCTCCTTGACCTCAGCGGCCACTTCCTCGGCGTTTTTATCCTCTCTGACTATAAATGCGCCGCCTGCATCTGCGACAGCTTTTGCATTATGGTACTGATGGTCTTCGGTGACATTAGGCGATGGGATGAATATGGCAAGCCTTCCGGCCATGGTGGTCTCTGCCACCGACAATGCACCGCTTCTGCTTATGCTGATATCGCAGGCAGAAAGCATCTGAGGCATGTCGCTGATGTAAGGCATGATTCGCACATTTGACGCCTCAAATCCCTCTTCTTTCAATCTTTCGGATATTTCTTCGTAATAATTATTTCCCGTTCCCCAAATTACGGTAACGCCTTCCTTTTCGGCATACTCACGTGCGAGCATTTCTCCTACAACATTGGTTGTCGCAGATCCGAGACTGCCACCAAAGACATTGATTACGAAATCGTCTCGAGGTATATCGAGGCTTTCTCTGTCTGCATATCTGTCTCTGTCACGGAATTCGCTCCTAACGGGGTTACCGCTATAGACCAGCTTGCTCTGATCTTTAAAATATGACCAGGCGTTTTCAAATCCCAGAAATACTTTGTCGGCGTATTTGGCCAAGAACTTATTTGATACTCCCGGGAAACCATTCTGCTCATGCAGGTATATTTTCTTTCTAAGTGCCGCACCGGCCAATACAACCGGTACGCTCACGAAACTTCCCGTGCTGATTACGGCATCGGGATTGAATTCTTTCATGATTTTGATGGCCTCTCTCCTGCCCTTCATGGTTTTACTCAGAGTTCCCGCCATCTTGAATATATTGTTTCTGTAAAAAGGTTCTGACTGCACTTCAAAGAGCTCATACCCGGCTCCGGATATGATCTCTTTTTCGAGCGCTGCCCCGCTCGCAATATAGATGATTTCACAGTTCGGGTCCGAATCTCTGAACTTATCACCTATGGCTATCGCCGGATAGATGTGTCCGCCTGTAATTCCACCCGTAAGTACAATCCGCATCAGCTTGCTGCCTCCGCTCCGTTTTGATTATGTGTCGATTTGTCCTTTGTCCGTTTGTTCTGCCTTCTTCTCTCCATGGCGTTATTCTGCTTGGATATATTGAGCGATATACCCATCGCCATCATGAATGCCCAAATGGAAGTTCCTCCGTAACTTATGAACGGAAGCGTGATTCCCGTCGCAGGCATCGATGAAGTAACTACAGCCACGTTGATAACTACCTGGATTCCAAGCATAACTGCAACACCTGAACCCAGATATAGTCCGAGGCTGTCTCTGGATTTAAGGGCTATCATAAACAGCCTGAAAAGAAGGAATATATACAGAAGCATCAGAACCAAGAATCCTATATATCCCAGTTCCTCTCCTATAATAGCCAAAATAAAGTCGTTTTGCGGTTCAGGGAGATAGAGGTTTTTGGATACGCTTCGTCCGAAACCCAGTCCTTTGAGCCCGCCGTTTCCGAGCGCGATAAGTCCCTGCGTCACCTGGTAACCGTCGCCTTGTCTGTCAGCAAAAGGATCAGAAAAAGAGGTGATTCTCTTGTACCAGTGAAGCGGAGTCTTGCTCGTGATGATATAGAAATACAGTCCGATCGCGCCTATGACCGGGATGATCATAAACAGTATATGCAAACCGGCAACCAGCATGATGGCTATCATAATCGCTGCTATTACAATAGCGGTGGAAAGGTTCGGTTGCATGATGATGAGAGCGAAATGAATTCCCATCACCGTAAACAGCACTGCAAGTCCTTTAATCGTCTTTACATTCCTCGGGTTTGCGGCCAGAAAACATGCAGTGAAAATGATCATAAATACTTTGGAGAACTCACTCGGAGTAATCCTGATAAAACCGAGATCGATCCACCTCTGAGCGTTGTTTACCGTGATACCCATCACATTTACAACTCCGAGGAGAATAATACTTATCAGCGCTACGAATCCGTACAATTTGCTGTAAATCCGGTAATTGAAATTGGCGAGTATCATCATCAAGATGAATCCCGTAACCACAAAGAACAACTGTCTTCTGAGATAGTACAGCGGATCAGGTTCCGGAAAATTGATGGTCTCGTAATAGCCCGCACTGAAAACCATGGCTACGCCAAAGAACGAGAGAATAAGTACCAGCGCAACTACACCGAAGTCATAGCCTCCGAGCACTTCTCCGAGTTCGCCCATAAACTCCCGACGTGATTCTTTCTTGGCGGCTTTTAATTCTGTTTTTCTTTCCTTGCTTTCTTTCCTCTTCGCAGCCATTTATCTGAGAAGTTCCTTTACGCAATTCTTGAAATGACGACCTCTTTGCTCGAAGTTGTCATACATATCCCAGCTCGCACATGCAGGAGAAAGAATAACCTTGTCTCCTTCTTTGGCAAGTTCGGCGGCCTTTCTGACGCAATCCGGCATGTCTTTGCAATTGTAGATATTTTCAAAGCCATGCTTTCTTGCAGCTTCCTCGATAATAGCCGCATCCCTGCCTAAAAGAATAAGTGCTTTAACTCTGTCTTTGAACATAGCAGCCAGCTCACTGAAGTCCTGCGACTTACCGTCTCCGCCGGCGATGAGTATTATGTTATTTTCAAGTGCCTTAAGAGCGATGATGGCCGCATCCGTATTTGTGCCTTTGGAATCGTTGTAGT
>CADAJM010000128.1 GCA_902788245.1 uncultured Eubacteriales bacterium
AAGGAAGAGCCTTATGAAGATACTCAAAAGAGTGGTTTCTCATCTGTTCGACGAGGGAATCTACCTTTGAATAGTCGATTTCTTTGATGTCAGATGTCTGCCAATCAATGGTGTAATCAGTTATCAGCCGATGCTGAAGTTGCCATAGCTGCAGTATGTTGTCTATTCGCGAGTTTCTGGAATATTTCGCCTGGGTCTCTCTACGCTTTCTGTAATAAGCAAAGAACTGCTTCTTATTTATCACCGAGAATGCAATACCGTGGAAAGAGTCGGTGAATATATATTCCGCACCTCTGACATAATTGACAAACTCGTCGGGCGAGGCTCCAACAACCACTCTGTCGGGATATGTTGTATCTATATCGGCAGAGCTCTCGTTACTCAAAATGGAAACCAACTCCAAACCTTTCGCTTGGGCGAATCGTTTGGCACACATCATCTGTTCTTTATTATTTCCCAGAATAAAACTCAGCACGTATTTTTTCTCATTCATCCGTTTCTCTGGTATCAGTTGTAGCCACTCTTCATATGAAATCAGATAGGTTGGGTCAATAACCAATTCAACAGGAAAATCCTCACCGCATATATCTTTAATGATTTTACGACCCGCCTCTTCACGGACACTGACAAAGTCGAATCGTTTCCAGGCTTTTCTGGAGCTGCTTCTCAAATACCACGGATAAGCAGAAACGCCTAAGCTCGTAGCGTATGACAATCTACGTACTTTATCTGGTACAAAAGAGAGACTTGACCGTCGGCTATAAGAAAAGCCGGGGAGCCAGCACTGATCGCTACCAATGAGTACAGCATCATATTTTTCAGAATACTTGGCAAGCTCATCGAAACTCATCTTAGGACCGATATTGTGTAAAAAACGAGACCTAAAGTCCTTGGCTGCCTCAACACGTGTTTTCTTATTCTCTGTATGCAAATCATCCCATACTGGATACAACTCTTTAGGCCTTTTGTTTTCAGTTAGGCGTTTTATCAACATTTTCGGGGCATAAATAAGGAGTCCCCAATCAAATGGGACGTTCTTCAAAGAAGATGTGCTCTCCAAAGTGGGAATAATCTCCGTGGAATATCCCATTTGTTCAATGACGTGTTGTGTGGCGAACGCTTGCAAGTTCATACCGTAGCTTGTACCGGTATAAGCCATCACAAGTCCTATACATTTTTTTTCCATTATGTTTGTTTTTTATTGTATAACAAGTGTCTTTAACATCCATCCCACATCCTTAAATTAGCCCAAGCCTTATGAGTTCTCCGTCGATTGACTGGCATAAATCTGTCACAGCATCAATCGCAGCATTTGATAATGCGTAGTTGATTAATACCTTCTTGTTTCTGACGTTCACTCCAACTAAACCTCGATTATTAAGTGCATTAAACTTTGCATCTGCTTTTGAATTGTTATGGATTATCAAATGACGTATCTCTAAATAAACCAATGCATTTTCACGAATATTTACAGGCACATTCAACTTCATTGATTTTACAAACTTTTTCAACAGTTTAGGAGTGCTGCGTTCGTCCTCAAGGGAACGAAACACTCTTTTTGCGATTTCATCAAGAATGGCGTTATAGTTTCCCAATATGAATACATCTTTGAACGACAATTCTGTTGGACTATCTGGAGGTACCACTCCCAATATCCTATTTGGATTGATATTCTCCATCTCTCGAATCACACTCGATAAATAATCGGCAAAGAATGCATACAATTCAATCAAGGCTTGCTCATTAATTTTTATCCTTGAAGTAGTAAAAACCTTATTGATCTCAATTGACTCGTTCGGCTCATTCAGCTGAGGATGCTTAGCAGTCGATGTCCCTAGTGTTTCTCCTATACTTTTCCCATTACCGCGCTTACGAGAACAGATATGATTGATTCTTGTAAAAGCCACATCAGCAAGTTGGATATGAGTCTTCAACGATCTAACCTTTCCGTTAAAACTTTGCAAAGACTTAGACATTTAATCAATATTTAAATGCAATTGTTCGTATTCTAGCTCTGGCAGGCAGTATCGAACTGCGAACTGTCGTTCCACCTGTGCTGCCAGAAATCCTTGTTACTTAGATATGCTCTTCGACACCCCTAAAATGCACATTCAGTTCGTGCAGGTGCTCCAGCAGGGTGCCCAGGGGCGTGCCTTCGGTCATCTTTGCAAAGGCATTGACGTCTTTGGGGAAGCATTTGCCGCCATAGCCGAACTTGCCATCGGGACCTGGAACATAGGTGTGAGTGTCATTGATATAACCTGAGAGGAGGATGCCGGTGTGCACCTTGCGCCAGTCGGCACCCATCTGCTCGCAGTACTCGCGGCAGGCGTTGAAGTAAGTTACCTTGTAGGCTCCGAACACGTTATGCATATACTTGGTGAGTTCAGCCTCCAGTGGAGTCATCACGGTGAACTTCTTGCCCACGAAGATCTTGGTAAGCAAGTCGTGAGCGCCGGTGAAGACCATAGTCTGTTTCTTGAAGTCCTCGATATGGGTGCGCTCGGTCAAGAACTCGGGCATATAACATACCTGATGGCCGGTCTCATTGGAGAGACGGTCGCTGGTGCCAGGCAGAATGGTGGTGCGCACGAACACGGGCACGTCGGGGAGGTTCTTGATAAGTTCGGTCATCAGTCGGAGATCCTGCGAGCCGTCGTCCTCGGTAGGCACGTGGATCTGCAGGAAAGCGATATCGATCTTGCTTAGGTCATCATTGTAACCTTTAGGAGGGTCGCTGATGAACAATTTGCATTCCGGATTGTTATGTTCCAGCCAATCTTTTAAGGCTCCGCCAACGAAGCCACATCCAATAATTCCAACGTTTATCATTTCTCGTTAAGTTATTTTTATTGTTATTGTTTATTTCGTTTATGGGTCACACAGAGCAGCTGCGCTGCTGGTTTCAGGTTTCAGGGTTCAAGTTTCTGGGTTCAAAGTTCAAGGTTCAAGGTTCAAAGTTCAAGGTTCAAGGTTCAAGGTTCAAGGTGCTTGGAGCCTCGATAATCGCTCGACTTGATGCTTTTAATAAAAATAGCTATCGCCTTGCTCAGACCCATACAGTCATTGTATAATCGAGTCGCAGTTTCCTTATCGATAAAGCCAACATCATAGGCCCTGATGATTTGGCTATGAACCTCACCGCATGAGCCTTTGGCAATGTATAAGAAGTTGATGATCTCCTTGTTGCCATCACGTTCAAAGCCCTCTGCAATATTGTCCATAACAGAGCCTGCGGCTGCACGTATTTGCTGTACGAACCTCGAATCCTTATGGAACTCGCCTTCCTTCGTAATAGCGTAAACCTCTTTACAGAGATCACGCGCCATCTGGAAGATGGATAAGTCCTCAAACTCCGTTGCCTTTGGCATATTTACTTCGTTTTAGGGTTTCAAGTTTCAGGTTTCAAGCTTCAGGTTAAGTTGATTAATTCTTTGGATCTTCTTTACGCACCCGTTTCTCAGTGTGCTTGATTTTACCGATGAAGAAATTGATCTCCAGCGATGACTCCGTCTCCTGCGTCTGCAAGTCGGGCATCACGATGTCCGTGAGCACCTCACCAAAGTGCTGCATCTTGGTCTTCTGCTTCTCCTTGTCGGTCTCCTGGTGCAGTTCAACCAGCTCGCGTTTCAATTCTCGGACCTTAGCAAAGGTCTCAATGATTGCAAACGTGACATCTCGCGCCTTTTCTCCTTTTAATATGGTCGCAAGCATATACAAACCTCTTTCCGTAAAAACCTTGGTGGAATTGCGGTTCATCGTTGACACATTTGTGGTCAAAATTTTTGACCGCAAATCACGCAACTCACTGGAAGTC
>CADAJM010000129.1 GCA_902788245.1 uncultured Eubacteriales bacterium
AGGTTCTTTTTATGCAGCATATCTATGCGCTCTTTGGTCGCGAGATCGTCTATCTCGCCTGTTCTGATATATCTGTCAAGCACTTCGTATGTAAAGCCCAGTTTTTCCTCGTCGCTCATTCCGGAGAGACCGTCGGTCGGGACTTTGTCTACGAGCGCGGACGGAAGTCCGATGTATCTTCCCATGGCTCTTATCTCAGCAGTAGTGAAACAGGACATAGGAGAGAAGTCGCCCACGGAGTCGCCGTATCTGGTGGAGTAGCCGACCCAGTCTTCGGAAAGATTGCAGGTGTTTACGACTCTGCCGTTGCGGCTCTGACAAACTGCATAGAGAGTAGACATCCTCAGGCGTGGCGGGAGATTGATTGTCGTATCCTTGGATACTTCGATGCCGGAATCGCCAAGCTCTTTGATGATGGAATCGAAGGCGTCTTTGATGTTGATGATGTAGTGCTCGATTCCGAGGTGATTCACGAGAAGCTGTGCCATGTCGATGTCGCTTTGGTCGCCGTTTGGCATCATGACGCCTATGACTCTGTCCGAACCGAGAGCCTCGGCGCAAAGAGCGGCCGCGATTGAGCTGTCTTTTCCTCCGCTTATCCCGACTATTGCATTGCAACCCGGGCCGTTGATTTCAAACCAGTCTCTTATCCATTTAACAGTGGCTTCTGTGGCTTTTTTAGCATCAAATTCCATGGACATAACCTCCCGAAAATAGTTCGAAAAAGTGCGCAAAAGTGATGAATTTGCGTGGTGCATTCAGTATACCACATCGATGTTCTATGATAGAATATCAGAGAAAGAATTAACAAGGAGACGCATATGAAAGACTATTATGTAAAAGATTTAAGACCTGATGATTCACATCATCTGGAGGAGATATTTCTGGTCAGAAATGCTGACATCAGGGACGGAAATAATAATAAGAAACATCTGTATATGACTCTTGCCGATGTCACAGGTGAGATTCAGGCGGTTAAGTGGTCGCTACTGCCGGATGAAATTACCAAGTTCAGCAAGATAGAGGCGGGCATGGTAATAAGAGTAGGGGGCAGATGCAACGAGTATATGGGTAAGAAACAGCTCGTGCTCGATGCCATCATAGGCCGAGTTAAAGAGGAGAACTACGATAAATCCGACATCTTCAAAGCTGCGCCGGAGAAAACTCCGGACATGTATGATTTCATAGTATCCAAGATCGAGGCATTCGAAGATGAAGATCTCAAGAGACTCTGCCTGAGTTTTTACGAGGAGAATAAAGAGAGACTTCTGTATTATCCGGCAGCCATGAGCAACCACCACGCTGAGTACGGCGGACTCTTGTACCATGTCAAAAGGATGATGATGATGGGAGAGAGGGCTTGCGAGGTTTATACCAATCTTAATAAAGACCTCTTGCTTGCGGGCGTGGCTCTCCATGATATCGAAAAACTCAATGAACTGAACTCGGATCAGAACGGAGTTGTAGAGGACTATACGCTTCAAGGTAAAATGCTCGGCCATCTCGTGATGGGGGTTTCCATCATAGGAGACAGGTGCAAGGAACTCGGCATAGATGAAGAGAAATGCCTGATGATGCAGCACATGTCGCTGAGTCATCACTATGAGCCTGAGTTCGGAAGTCCGAAAAAACCGCTTTTCCCCGAGGCTGAGATGCTTCACTACCTGGACATGACAGATGCCAAGATGTTCGACTGCGAGCAGGCACTTGAGTACGTCGAACCGGGAGAGTTCAGCGACAAGGTATACACGCTGGACAACAGGAAATTATATAAAAGAACTTTTTAGGATTCTTTGCTTCGCACAGAACGACATAGAGAATGCAACAAGAAGGCAAACTTGGAAAGATAATATTCAATAATTCCGAGAACGGCTATACAGTGGCGATTCTGGATACAGATGAGGGTTCATTTCGTATAGCCGGTTCTTTTGCTGAGCCGAGAACAGGCGCATCGTACAGGCTCGAGGGCGAATTCACCATACATAAAAAATATGGTGAGCAGTTCACCTTTACTTCGTACGAGGAAGTGATGCCCGAGGGAGAGGATGCGATACTCGAGTTCCTCGAAGCCGGCAACATTCGTGGGATAGGACCCAAGACGGCGAAACTTTTGGTAGAGGCATTCGGGGAGGAAACCCTTACTGTGATCGAGGAGACTCCCGAGAGGCTGCTTGCCATCAGCGGCATAGGACCGAAATCTCTCGCAAAGATAAGCGAGTCTTTCGGCGAGTCGAGGGAGTTTGCCGCCGTATCTCTCGAACTCAGGGAACTCGGCATAGAGATGAGCGAGGCTGTTAGGATTTACAAGATATACGGGACGGATTCCGTGTCCGTGGTCAAGGACAACCCGTACATACTCGCAGAAGACATACGGGGGATTAATTTTGATAAGGCGGATAAGCTCGCTGCCAGGCTTGGGATAGAACCCGAGAGCAGCATCAGGATAGAAAGCGGCATCAGGTTCCGCCTCAGAGACTGGGCGGCATCCGGGAGCACTCTCATGCCGGAGGAGAGACTGGTGGATGAGGTTGCCGAGGTCCTCGATGTTTCGAGGGATAAAGTAAGAGAGTCGCTGCGCGATATGATATTCGCAGGTGAACTCGAAGAGGACAGCGTGGATGATTTGCCGGTCATCTATCTGTACGGATACTACCACGCTGAGCAGAGAGTGGCGCATGCGTTCAGGAGGATTAAGGACGCGGAGGCGCTCCCTATTCGAGCTGAGTTCGACCATCTGATAGAAGGCGCCGAGGCGGATATCCGTAGGCAGGACTCAGGCGTGAGCCTGTCAACTGAGCAGATTGAGGCGGTCAAATGCTGCCTTGAGAATAATGTTAGCATTATCACCGGAGGCCCGGGTACGGGCAAGACTACAATTATAAATACATTGGTCAGGATATTCAGGTTCCTGGATATGAGTTTTGCGCTGGCGGCTCCGACGGGGCGCGCTGCCAAGCGAATGGAAGAAGCATCCGGAGTCCCTGCCATGACCATACATCGCATGCTCGAGTTCGTATGGTCGGATGATGAGGAAACTCTCATATTCGGACGAGATGAAGAGAACCCTCTCGAACAGGATGTGATAATAGTCGATGAGGCATCGATGATAGACCTCATGCTTATGGACGGTCTACTAAAAGCCGTCAAGGACGGAACCCGCCTGATATTCACCGGAGATGCAGATCAGCTTCCGTCGGTCGGCGCCGGAAATATCCTCGGCGACCTCATTGACAGCCAGGTCATCCCCGTTGTAACGCTAAATGAAATCTTCCGTCAGGCTCAGCAAAGCCTGATCGTTACAAACGCTCATAAAATAGTCAGGGGAGAGATGCCGGTGCTCAACAGCACCGACAGGGATTTCTTCTTCCTTTACCGCAACCATAAAACCGTTGTGACCGACGTTATCGTTGACCTTTGCGCAAACCGGCTGCCCTCCGCCTACGGCTATTCTCCGTTTGAGAATATTCAGGTGCTTTCGCCCTCAAAAAAGGGCGAGCTCGGCACTGCGGAGCTTAATCACAAGCTCCAGGCAAGGCTCAATCCGCGCTCCGACGAAAAGGCTGAGGTCACAATCGGCTCAAAGACCTTCCGTGTGGGCGACAAGGTCATGCAGATAAAAAATAACTACGACATTCGCTGGTTCCGCGAAAACGGCGAAACAGGCGAGGGAATCTTTAACGGCGACATCGGAATAATCGAGAAAATCGACCGCAGAACAAAGATAATCAGAATCAACTTTTACGACAAAACCGCCGCGGTCAGCTTTGAGGCGGCAGGCGAGCTCGACTTTGCCTACGCAATCACCGTGCACAAA
>CADAJM010000130.1 GCA_902788245.1 uncultured Eubacteriales bacterium
CGTTCCAATCCATTCGAGAACGCCTTTGGCGACTGTAGAGCTGGAATCGTCGTCAAACAGCCAGCCGATCAATATGCACAAAGGCCAGCCGATGAAGAGGATGAAAAGTGCAACCGAAACCATATGCACACTCCTTTCTCATAAAAGAAAAAGCCGCCCGAATTGGGCGGCTGGACAGACTCAAGCCACGAGGCGCAGAAAGTTCCTGCCTCGTACATCTTCTTTTCTGTGTTCACAGTGCTCCGCATCCTCGCGGCTGCACCGGAACGGGCATGCCTGCATGGCACACCTATGGCAGCAATACGGACAGTCTGTCTCGTACTGTGCCAGATCGCATTCTTTCTGCATGATATAAACCTCTCCTTTCGAAAGGAAGCTGTCTTGCAGGTTCTGCCTGCCTCGACAACGGGAAATGCCCTGGCGGGGACCAGGGCAATAGGAGCGGGATTGGTTAACTTTTCTCTACATTCCGCAATGCTTTGATTTAATAAGTCTTGTTTTTGTCTTAATAATGTAATATTGCTAGGATCCATTTTAAGTAATGAATTAATTCCTTTTAATTCAGACTGTAATTTTTTGCTTTTGGTATTGATTTCATCAATTGCTTTTCCTAATTTAGTTGTATCTCCACCTATTTCAACAACAATTCCTTGATATCTATCTTTTTTCCCTCGTCGAGTTCTTCCTCTCCGGGGAGTTCCTCAGGAGCGTTTTCGGACGATTTCTTGCCCGAACATGAAACTGCCGAAGTCATAACTGCGCTTACGGCTATCATTCCTGCGAGGAGCTTTTTAATATCAGCCATTCTCAATACTTCCTTTCGTAAAGACAGCTTTCTTTATTTATGCTGTCAAAGCCAAACTATATTATACTATTTAATACGCGCAATGTCAAGTTTCACAGCAAAACAAAATCGGGCGGAATCATATCCGCCCGAAAATATTATTTTTTTAAGAAATTATAAGTTTATCTGGTTGCATTTTCTGAATAAATTCCGAGTATATCCGATGCGTCTCTCGCATCAATTATTTGGTCGCCGGTAACATCTCCAAGATATTTCACTTTATTTTCTGTATCATATTTCAGCGTTTCGTGTGTTGCTTTTGCAGAATAGTATCCAAGAATATCAGATGAATCTCTTGCACCTACCGAACCGTCGGCATTAATATCACCGGTTTCTTTTTCACTTAGCATAGCATAAAGCATCAATGATTCATCTGATGAATCAATTCTGCCGTCACCATCAATATCTCCTGACTCCGCAATTTTGTCGCGCCATTCGTCTGCGAATTCAAATAGACATAAGCTTCACTTATTATTTTTATTATACAATAGCGCATCCTGCCTGTCAAGATAACTGCCCAATTGTTTCCGTTTGTTCACGTACCATATCATTCACTTTTTACTTGCATTTTTGGAAACAATCTGATATAATGTTATGTGGCTTATTGTGAAATATGACATTTTTTGAAAGGCTGGTAATAAAAATGGAATATAAATTTTCCGACAAGGTCAGTGGTCTGAAAGCATCAGCTATCAGAGAAATTCTCAAATTTACTTCTGACCCCGAGGTAATCTCTTTTGCAGCAGGCAACCCTGCTCCCGAGGCTTTCCCCAAGGAGAGAATTGCCGAATTATCCGCAGAACTTCTCAGAGATGACCCGATTCTCGCTATGCAGTACAGCGTAACTGAGGGTTATACTCCGCTCCGTGACTTCCTCAAAGAATGGCTCGGCAGCAAAGGCTGCTTCCACTCTGAATTCGATGAACTCATCGTTACTTCAGGCGGTCAGCAGGCTAATGAACTCTCATGTAAGGTACTGCTCAACGAGGGGGATACTCTTATCTGCGAATCACCGAGCTTTATCGGCTCTCTCAATGCGTTCCGCTCATACAACGTAAATCTCGTCGGAGTTGACATGGAAGACGACGGCATCAATCTCGAAAAACTCGAAGAAGCGCTGAAAACTCAGCCTAACGTTAAGGTTCTCTACCTTATCCCTAACTTCCAGAATCCTACCGGACGTACCATGTCGCTCGCTAAGCGCAAGGCTGTTTACGAACTCGCCTGCCGCTACGACTTCATTATCCTTGAGGACGACCCCTACGGTGAACTCCGTTTCGCAGGTAAGAACGTTCCCACTATAAAGAGCATGGACACTGAGGGTCGTGTTATCTATTCAAGCACATTCTCAAAACTCATCTCGCCCGGTTTCAGAACAGGCTTCGTATCTGCTCCCGCTCCTATCGTTCAGAAAATAGTTGTCTGCAAGCAGGTATCCGACGTTCACTCAAATATATGGGCACAGGTGCTCTGCCACCTCTTCATGACAACTATCGACCGTGAGGCACATTTCAACAAGCTCCGCGGTATATACAAGGAAAAGTGCGACCTCATGTGCAGCTTCATCGAGAACGACTTCTCAAAGAAGATAAGCTACATCAAGCCGGAAGGCGGACTCTTCATATGGTGCACGCTCCCCGATAACTGCGATATGAACGCATTCTGCACAAAGGCTGTTCAGGAATACAAGATAGCCGTAGTTCCCGGAAATTCGTTCAGCATCAAGGAAGACGAGGTAAGTCACTCATTCCGCCTCAATTACTCAACACCCACAAATGAGCAGATCAAAAAGGGCATGGAGATCCTCGCCCGCATGACAAGAGAAATGCTCGATTAATATATAACTGAAAGGAATCACTATTATGCCTACTACAGACAGATATCCCGTTACACAGAAGTACCTGATGACAAGAGGTCAGGCACTCAACTTCCCCGCTAACTTCTTCCAGGCTAATTTCAAGAAGAACGACGTCTACGGCGTTGTTATTGATATCCCCATGCCCGGAAACGTACTCACAACTATGGTATGCTTCATCAACGGTGCCGCAAACCTATATTTCAACAACGGCGGCGAGTATTCCGGAGCTTCACAGAGATACAGAAACCTTGTTCAGGCTGCTCACACTCTCGTTGCAAACGCAGGTCAGCTCCTCCCCAAGGCTGAAAAGACAAAGATGTACGACCTCCCCCGCGGAAGAGCTCACTATTTCTTCATGCTCACAAAGGGCGGCGTATATAAGGTAGAGTTCCCCACAGGCGTTATTCCCGAGACAGAGCCTGAAAAGCGCACTGTATACGTTCTCTATCAGCGTGTTCTCAATGAGCTCAGAAACTGCCAGCTCAAGGACGAGATGGAAGCACGCAAGGCAAGAAAGTAAGGAGCTTTTCCAGATGGACGATAAAAAACTCATTTTCAGCGCTATCCAGCCCACAGGCACTTTTACTCTCGGCAACTATATAGGCGCTGTCCGTAACTGGGCTCCCTTACAGGATGAGTATAACTGCATCTACTGTGTTGCCGATATGCACGCTATAACCGTAAAGCAGGAGCCTGCAAAGCTCAGACAGAATACCCTCAATTCATATGCCCTGCTTATGGCCTGCGGAATTGATCCTCAGAAATCTATCCTCTTTATCCAGAGCCACGCTCCTACACACGCGGAGCTCAACTGGATACTCTGCTGCAATACTCAGTTCGGCGAACTTTCACGTATGACACAGTTCAAGGACAAAAGTCAGAAACACCCCGACGATATAAATGCCGGTCTGTTTACATATCCCTCCCTCATGGCTGCGGATATCCTCGCATACAACGCTGACCTCGTTCCCGTCGGCGTAGACCAGAAGCAGCACCTCGAGCTCGCAAGAAATATCGCTCAGCGCTTCAA
>CADAJM010000131.1 GCA_902788245.1 uncultured Eubacteriales bacterium
AGAGAGTCGTGATCGGAAGAGGCCCGGAGAGGACTGCAGCAGAACAGCATACAGATACAGAAACTGACAAGGGAGAGCCTGAAATGAAGATAACATCAATGGCTGCATTCAACGGCAGAGACATACCGGAGAGAGACAGGAATTTTACCGCAGTAGGCAACGCCAAGGCTGCGATAGCAAAGAAGGGCAAGGAAGCAGTAGTAAATGCCACGGTAGGAGCACTTTACGATGACGATGCCAATCTTGTTGTCCTTGATTCTGTCGCAAGAACATTCAGAGAACTGTCCGGAACGGATTTTGCCGAATATGCACCTATAGCCGGAACTCCGGGCTTCAGAGAAGCTGTCAGGAAAGCTGCCTTCGGTTCATATGAGCCGAAGAGCTATGTCGGTATAGTAGCTACTCCGGGCGGCACGGGATCGATCAGCAATGCTGTGGACAACTATTCCTGCCCGGGCGACAGGATCCTCACACACAACTGGTACTGGGGTCCGTACGGAAACATAGCTTCAGAGCAGGGCAAGTCTCTTGAGACTTTTGAGATGTTCGATGAAGAGGGACGCTTCAATATCGCAGACTTTGAGTACAAGGTCAGCAAGCTGCTCCGCAATCAGGAACATCTGGTGATCATACTCAATACACCGGCCAGCAATCCTACAGGATACTCACTTTCGATGGATGACTGGTATGGGGTCAAGAGGGTACTGGACGGAGTCGACCTTGAAAAGAAAGTAACGCTGATCATCGACGCAGCTTACATAGATTTTGCCGGAGAGATGGATGAGGTAAGGGCATTCCTTCCTGTGATCGACAATCTCCGAGGGAATATTTTGCCTGTTATCGCATACAGCGCATCCAAGACATTCACTATGTACGGCGCAAGATGTGCGGCGATGCTCTGCCTTGCGCACACACCTGAAGTTGCAGCAGAGTTTGAGAAAGTCTGCTCCTTCTTCGCAAGGACTGCGTGGTCCAACTCCCCGAGAGCTCCTCAGACCGTCATTGAGAAGATATACAGCGATCCTGAGCTCCTAAAGGAGACAGATGACGAGCGCAGGCACTGGAGAGACATGCTTCGTGCAAGAGGCCATGCCTTCGAGAATGCAGCTGCTGAGTGCGGACTTGAGATAGTTCCGTTCAGAGCCGGATTCTTCGTCACGATACCGTACAAGGATCCGGACGCACTGATCAACGCTCTCGGTAAGAAAGACATCTTCCTCATCCCTGTGAACGGCGGAGTGAGAGTCTCTGTTGCAGCAGTAGCAGAGGACAAGTGCAGGAAGCTGCCTGCCGTGATCAAAGACACTATCGCAGAGATCGGATAGGCGAGAAAAGAGTTTCAATCACTTTGAAAATGAGTTATACTTATCGTGCGCTTCAGAAGGAGCGCACAATATGCGGGTGTAGTTTAATGGCAAAACTTGAGCTTCCCAAGCTTACGTCGAGGGTTCGATTCCCTTCACCCGCTCCATAAATCGGGCTCCGAGACATACCCACGGAGTCCTTTATTTTGCTTAGATTCCTTGATTTTGCTGTATTTGAGAGTTTCGAGGAAAGTCCACCGAAGTCCATAAAAGTCTATACTGGTCCATGCCGTTGGGGTAAAAATGGTGGGATGTCCCGTGCGGGTCTACAGAAGCGAAGTTATATTTCGCTCATTTTTAAGAATGCCTGTTTTTCAAGGGGTAAGGATCAACTTCGATTCCCTTAAAGAGACTAGGGAATCGAACCCACAGGATCTTTACGACTTCGAAATAAATCAGCTATAAGATGCTGGGCAAAGAAAAGACATATCCTATCATT
This sequence comes from uncultured Eubacteriales bacterium, assembly GCA_902788245.1. GTDB lineage: Bacteria > Bacillota > Clostridia > Peptostreptococcales > Anaerovoracaceae > Crickella. The sequence continues at coordinate 1,804 of CADAJM010000131.1, forward strand.
GCCAAAGGTGAGTATGACGCTGCCGAGAAATACAGGAACGTTGTAGCTGATTTCCCTGAAGTCGAAGAAGTGATGAACGATGAAGTGCATCATGGAGACGCTGTGATGGGGCTTCTCAAAAAATGATCTTCCGGAATAGAGATAAAGCAAAACAATACAAAGACCGCTGCCATTTGGCGGCGGTCTTCGTTTCTGCGCCTATTGAGATTAATTAGGAGAAGCTGATTTAATGGCTTATTCCTCTGGCTGTGGCGGTACGAACGCGAGGCCCGCTTCGAGGTCTTCGTCCGTAGGGATATAATCCGTCATAGTGCCGTCATTGAACTGCTGATAAGCTACAAGGTCGAAGTATCCCGTGCCGGTGAGACCGAAGACGATGTTCTTTTCTTCGCCCGTCTCCTTGCACTTCAGAGCCTCATCAATGGCTGCCTTTATGGCGTGGCTGCTCTCAGGAGCCGGGAGTATGCCCTCGACTCTGGCGAACATTTCTGCTGCTTCGAATACTTCGGTCTGCTCATAAGATACTGCTTCCATAAGGCCCTGATCATACAGTTCCGAAAGGGCAGGGCTCATTCCGTGGAATCTGAGTCCGCCGGCGTGGATAGGCGATGGCATGAATCCGTTGCCGAGTGTGTACATCTTGGCGAGAGGGCACACCTTGCCGGTGTCGCAGAAATCGTAGAGATATTTGCCTCTTGTAAAGCTTGGGCATGAAGCCGGCTCTACAGCGACGATCCGGTAATCCTTTTCTCCCCTGAGCTTTTCACCCATGAACGGCGCGATCAGTCCTCCGAGATTGGAGCCGCCGCCGGCGCATCCGATGATGATGTCAGGAGTTACGCCGATCTTTTCGAACGCTTTGTGTGTTTCAAGTCCGATGACGCTCTGGTGGAGCAGCACCTGGTTAAGAACGCTTCCGAGAACGTATCTGTATCCTTCTCTGGTAACAGCCGCTTCGACGGCCTCTGATATCGCGCAGCCAAGGCTTCCTCCGGTGCCCGGGAATTCCTCGAGCAGTTTGCGTCCTACTTCGGTAGTATCCGAAGGCGATGCAGTGACTTCTGCTCCGTATGTCCTCATTACTTCGCGGCGGAACGGTTTCTGCTCATATGATGTTTTTACCATGAACACCTTACAGTCGAGTCCGAAATAAGAGCAAGCCATCGAGAGGGCTGTTCCCCATTGCCCGGCGCCTGTCTCTGTAGTGACACCCTTGAGGCCCTGGTTCTTGGCGTAGTATGCCTGAGTGGCAGCAGAATTGAGTTTGTGGCTTCCGCTGGTGTTGTTGCCCTCGTATTTGTAATAGATCTTTGCAGGTGTATCTAGCTTCTTCTCCAGGCAATATGCTCTTACAAGCGGAGAAGGTCTGTACATGCGATAGAAACTTCTGATCTCTTCAGGTATATCGATATATGGAGTTGTATCATCAAGTTCCTGCTGCACGAGCTCGCTGCAGAATACGCCTTCGAGTTCTTCTGCTGTCATAGGCTTAAGAGTGCCGGGATTGACCAGCGGAGCAGGCTTTTTCTTCATATCCGCGCGAACGTTGTACCACTGCTTTGGCATCTCTTCTTCAGTCAGATATGTCTTGTAAGGGATCGTTGTAACATCTTTAGCCATTTTCCTGTTCCTCCTTTTTGAACACTGTTCTCCCGATGGCTCTACTTTCGCAACCTTTTTCCGGCAGTCGGTTAAATAAAAAACTCCTGTCCCAGAAATACTGCTGGGACAGGAGTATAAATATCTCCTGCGGTGCCACCCGGCTTGACAGAGTCGCCTCTGCCCACTCACTGCGTACCAACATACGCATCATTTGTTAACGAAGTTTTCTCTCCGTCTCCCATACTCCATTCGGATCCGCCTCCGCATGCCGCGCTCTCACCATCCGCGGCTCGCTCATATGTAAGCATCGGAACCTACTCACTCTCATTCATAGGTTTGTTTGGTATTTAATTTAGTCGTAATGTAGCACTATATTTGGGGCATGTCAATAAGAAAAATGTTATTTTTGTGATTATTCATATTTTATGCTCTACTATTGAGTGGTATACTTATTGCGTTCAACCAAAAACTAAGAAGCAGGGAAGATCTATGATAGTAATACTCAGACACAATGTTACGGATGAAAAGCGCGATCAGCTGATCAATTGGTTCAAGTCGCAGGGCCTGGGCGTCGACGTGTCGAAGGGAGAGTATCAGACTATACTCGGCCTCATCGGCGATGTGCTAAGCCTCGACACCGACATGATCGAGAGCCTCGACATAGTGCAGGCTACTCGCAGGGTCACAGAGCCTTTCAAGCGCTGCAACCGCAAATTTCAGCCTGATGACACAATCGTTACTGTTGGAGGAGCGTCTATAGGCGGAGGCAACTTTGCCTTTATCGCGGGGCCTTCTTCTATAGAGAGCGAAGAACAGCTCCTGCAGGTGGCTGCCTCTGTTAAAGAGTCGGGCACCGACATACTTACCGGCGGGTCGATAAGCTCTAAGACGGCGAGACACAATCTTCAGAAAAAGAATCTTGCCGAGCTGGAGCATCTGAAGAAAGCGAAGCAAGATGTAGGCATGCCTGCCGGCAAGGAGCTCATTTCGGTAGAAGACATCCCGAATTATAAGGATCTGGATATCCTCATCATCGGTGAGCGCAATATGTGCAACTATCCGCTTCTCGCGGCTGCCGCGGAATCGGGCAAGACTATCATTCTCAAAAGATCCGTCTCGGCTACGTTGGAAGAACTCCTGATGTCTGCCGAATACATCATGGCGGGCGGAAATAAAGATATCATCCTCTGTGAGAGAGGACTTCGTACATTCACAAATGAGACTAAAGCCACGTTTGATATATCCGCGATCCCTCTGCTCAAGGAGATGACGCATCTCCCTGTTATAGCGGATGTAAGTCGCAGCACAGGACTGAGCCGTCTCGTAAGGCCACTTTCACTGGCTGCATGCGCGGCAGGGGCAGACGGCTTGATGATAGACGTTCATAATGACCCGGGAAGCGCCAGACGTAACGGTGGTCAGGCCATTTCGACGGAGGCCTTCGGAACTTTGGCTCAGGAAGTGCGTAAACTAAGAGAGGCTATGAAATAATGACAGTAGGTGTTGTAGGACTCGGGCTTATAGGAGGCTCGATCGCGAAGGGCTATCATGTGGCGGGGCACACCGTATACGCGTGGAACAGAACAGCAAGCACGCTTGGCTTTGCTCTCATAA
>CADAJM010000132.1 GCA_902788245.1 uncultured Eubacteriales bacterium
AATAAAGCCGCAGGTATTGACGATTATAATGTCAGCATCCTGCGGAACGTCAGTAAGCTCGCAGCCTCTTTCAATGAGCGAAGCTGCGAGCATCTGAGAATCATATTCATTTTTTGCGCATCCGAGTGTATCGATATATACCTTCATCAGTAATCATCCTCGTAATCTGCATCTAATATCTTGGCTTGTTGTTCAGGCGTCAGCGAGTTGAAAGCATTGACTCCCGTGTTGGCGCTTACCGACTTGTTATAGTCTGAACTTCCGTCATCTGCCGGATCCATCACGTCTTCATCCGCAGACTCAGTTACTTCAAACGGTTCATATTCCTCGTTCATAGGCGGTGCATCATCGTAAAATTCACCGTATACCAACTCATTCAAAACCGGATCATCTTCAATTTCAGGAGCCGGTTCTTCTTCATATATATCTTCAGGTTCTTCCACAATAGGCTCGGGTTCCTGTTCAAGTTCAGGTTCAACTAATTCAACTTCATCCTCGATTATCATTTCCCCGGTTGAATCCGAATATCCGCCGTAATACATTTCTTCGCTCACCAGTAACTGACGAGGTCTTGAACCGTCCTGCGGACCTATAATGCCTTTTTCTTCGATTTCATCGATGATTCTGGCAGCTCTGTTGTATCCGATCCTGAACCTCCTCTGAAGCATGGATACAGAGGCCTGACCGGATTTAAAGATGTACGCGATGGCATCCTCAGTCAATTCATCCTGAGGTTCCGAACTTGATTTCTGTTCATTACTCTCTATTGCATTTTTGAGTTCTTCATCGTATTCGGGTTCGCCGCCTTCTTTCTTGACGAACTTAATTATTTTTTCTGTCTCCTCTGCACTGATGTATGGGCCCTGAACCCTATACGGTTTTGTAGAGCCTACAGGCGAGAATAGCATATCGCCTTTGCCGAGCAGTTTCTCGGCTCCGGTCATATCGAGTATGGTCCTCGAGTCTATTGAGGACGTAGTTGTAAATGCAATCCTTGAAGGTACATTTGCTTTAATAAGACCCGTTACTACATCAACAGAAGGTCTCTGTGTCGCAATTATCAGATGCATGCCCGCAGCTCTTGCCTTTTGCGCAAGTCTGATTATTGCATTTTCTACCTCTGATGGTGCAGCCATCATGAGATCCGCAAGCTCATCTATAATTATGACAATCTCAGGTTTGCAATCAGGATATCTACCCTCAGATCTCATTTTTTCGTTGTAAGACTCAAGGTCTTTAACATATTCCTTGGAGAAAAGTTCATATCTCTTCTCCATCTCATCAACAGCGATGGCCAGTGCTCTGGCGGCCTTTCTCGGATCAGTCACTACCGGAGTCAGCATATGAGGTATGCCGTTGTAGTTACCGAGCTCGACCATCTTAGGGTCTATCATAATGAGCTTAAGTTCGCTTGGTTTAGCTTTATACATAAAGCTCGCAATAATTGAATTAATGCATACGGACTTACCCGATCCCGTCGCTCCTGCTACGAGCAGATGCGGCATATCTCTCATATCGGCAACTATATTATTACCGGATATATCTTTACCTACTACAAATTCAATCCTGGACGAAGCCCCCATAAATTCATCGGAATCTATAAGTTCCCTGATAAGTACCGGGGATGGTTTCTCATTTTCGACCTCAATTCCGACAGCTGCTTTCCCCGGAATAGGAGCTTCTATACGTACTGTTTTAGCTCTCATATTAAGCGCTATATCATCTGCAAGTCCCGTAATTTTGGAGACTTTGACACCTGTTGCCGGCTGAACTTCATAGCGGGTAACCGAGGCTCCCTGAGTAACGTTTATAACCTTCGCATCAACTCCGAAGTCATTTAGAGTCTTCTCAAGAAGATTTGCTCTCTCTCCTATCTCACTGTTGCTCATTACATGTTTAGGCCCGGTGCCTCGCTTCAGAAGGCTGACAGGCGGAAGCTCATAATCCGAGTCATCCATTTTGGCATCGAAACCTTCTACGAGTTTTGCATCGTCTTCATCATGATCTTCGACTGCCGACGGCTTTTGCTCGGTCGGTTTTTCTGTGGTCTTTTTAGCTTTTGTTGCAGTTTTCTTTTCCTTACTTTCGGCTTTATCTTTTGCATCAGATAATACAGCGGCAATCCCGGCTCCGGCTGCATTTCCGCTCGCAAATGAAGGCTCGAGTCCCACTCCGTCTCTGCTGTGTCCGTCAAGACCGTACGAACCTGAATGAACAAGTTCATCAGGATCGCCGAGTCCGTATCCCGGTCGTACAGCGGATGCGCTTTGTCTCTGCTCCATTCTCTTCTTATCACCCGGATAACCGTAATCTTCTTCTTCTCTTTCGAAGTTTCTGTCATCATCCGTTCCGTTTATATAGCCCGTAAATCTCTTTGCCAGTTTGCCAAACAGTGTATCTCTTTCCTGCTCTGCCGCAAGATCCGAAGGATTCTTATCCTGAACTATCACTCTGCTCTGAGCAGAAGTCAGCTTGGAATTGTCTCCGAGAGGATCTACCGAAGCAGTACCTTTTCCTGTGTTATTGGCATACCTTGAACTGAAAGGTTTAGGTATATCCGTAGATGCGTCAAATGATGAAGGCAGCTCAGCATCCTGATTAAGCCTTACGTTCTTGCTTGGTATATGAGTCAGATCGGAATCGTCTGCGCTGATGCCTCCTACCAGTGACCTCCATACTGATTTAACCGAACCGAGTATTCCTCCATCATCATGCTGTCTTTGGAGTTCTCTGAATTCATCTGCAGACATAACGATGGTATCCTGCATATCCACTGCTCTTATGCCTTTCTTTCTTTCCGTAGCTACAGGCTGCGGCATTACGCTGGTATACACAGGCTTGGAGTCTCCGGTCTGAGCCCTGATTTCATCCTCGTAGTTCTTATACATTTCAGAGAGAATTTTCTTTCTCTCTCTGTTTTTAATCGATTTCTCGACAAAGCGAGATATAGGTGTATTGGCTACAAGGAACACGGATATTACCAGAACAGTTATTGCAATAATGATAAGTCCCGGTTTGCCGAATAGTTTGACGAGTATACCGCCAATCTCCATACCTATTACTCCGCCTTCGATTCCGGAAACTGCATTTCTGTATTGATCCGCAATGTCTCCGAATCCTATCCTGATATTGTTTTCATCAATGAACCTATAGGAGTTCAGGATACAGAGATTCATAAATATCAGGAAACTGAACAGAATAGTTCTCCATCCGATGTGCTGTAGTTTACCCGCAAGGAGCAGTATGGCAAAAATGAATACCAAGAAAGGAAGTGCATAAGCCATCATTCCGAACAGGCCAAGGCAGAAATCATGAATGTACATACCAAAACTTCCCGTCGTGTCCATTACGACGGTAAAGAAGAGGAACAGACCTATAGCAACCAGTGTGATACTCCAGATAACATCGACGTTGCGCCTGTCTCTGTCGAACTTGCGCTGCATCTCGTCTATCTGCTCATTGCGGCTTGGAGCGGCAGAATGGTTGGTTTTGGGTTTGTTCTTGCTCCCGGGAGGTCTTCCCGGTCCCCTTTTGTTTTGCGTGCTGTCTGCCATTACACAATCCTCATCAGAAATAACATGCTATTTATTAATCAATGTATATGCAATCAGGCATATACC
>CADAJM010000133.1 GCA_902788245.1 uncultured Eubacteriales bacterium
TTTCAGCGAGCTTGCCGATTACATTGCTGACCTCTCTATCAAGTCTTGCTTCGTGTGAAATCTTGCCTTCCTCGGCGGCTGCCTTTGACCTGCGAAGCGACTGTAGCAGCCTTTTTTCGTACTCGATGCTCGTCTTGTACTCGATAGCTTCAGCGACTGTCATTTTTAAATCGCCTACTTCTACTACTGTGTCTGCATTGGATTTGACGATAGCCTTTTTGATGTTCGCTCTTTCTGTTATCAAGTCCTTTACAGACTGGAAACGAGCCTTTGTTTTCTGCTCATATTCCTCGACTGTTTCTCCTGCCATCGTTTTCTTGTCCTGCTTCAACTGGATGATGCACCAATCCTGCATATCAGAATTTGCAATTCTCTTGTCGAGCAGTTTCAGTTCTACTAACGCTTCTGTGATTGTCATTGTTCTCATTTTTCTCTCCATCCTTTCCGGTTATCTGTACCTTTTCGCACGTCTCGCAGTCTCTCGGATTATAAGCTGCGCCCATGCATCCGTTGCAATCATGGATCACGGCTCTGGTAGGGAGCTTCTCAATTCTTTCCACGAGCTCAATGTATGTCGTTCCTCGTATTTCTGTTATATCGTCTATGATTTCCAGTATTGCATCTACGTCTTTCAGTTTCATTCTTCGCTCCAGTCTATGTTATGTCCGTTTCTGCATTTATCCCTTTTATAAGTGAATCCGATTTCTCTGTGTACGGATCCGTCGCTGTACATCCCTACTAAGTCCTGGCATATCGGGCAGTAGTAAAATGCTTGGCCCTTGATCCGTTCATATATTCTTTCTGGCTTCCGTGCTTTCTCCGGTTCCAGCGCCTCCTCCATTGTCATCTGCCAGTAGTTCATCGCTCCTCCTTGTATCTCCTTTGAGTTGCTCTATTAGCCTTGCTCTTGATTTCACGAGTTCTCGTTCTATCCATTTATATGCCTGGATCTGTCCGTCGAGAACGCCCAGCTTGTAGATGAAACCCATCAATGCTATTGCGCCCGTCACTGCTGCTGATATGAAGATTATCTGTACCATCTGGTCCTCCTATTCAAATATGATCTTGTATTCCGGTCCTTTTCGTTTCGCCTTCCACTGCCGGAAGTGTTTGATCGCGTATCGAGTGTTCGCGTCATTTATCGCGTGATAGTCCGGTTCTTCTCTTGGCTCTCCCTGATTTCTCGGCCTTCCTGTTTCAATATATTCTTCCGAGGTTATCCCGGCTCCGTATTTTCTTCTCATTTCTATGCTCATGATCTGCTCCTATTTGTATAACTCCCGGAGGAATATATTCCGAGGCATGTACTTGAGATGCGGTCTCTGAAGCTCTGTGTTTTTTATCGCCATCGTTCCTTCTACTTCTCCGGCTGAAGAGAAGCCTATCTTCCTGGCTTCTCTTATGAGTCTCGTGGCATCATCTGCGTTCGTGAATGCGTAGATCCGCACGCCGTAGTCTGCGATGTCTAAATAACCGACATATCCGCCGATCATAGAGAGCTCGGTGTTGAGCTCTCTGCACTTCATCCGGTCATCTAACTCTTCTATGCTGATGGCGGCGCATTTTCTGAATTTAGTTTTTGCATCCTTGTACTCGTATCTCATCAGTCTCTGCTTCGTCTTTCTATGTCATCCTCGAGCCACTGGAGCTCTGTTATGAATTTCTTCAGCAGCTTCGCGTTCATCCGGAGGTATCCTCCTGTTGTGCTTAGTATCAGGAGATCTGTTCCGTCCGTGGCGTAGTCTATGCCGTTCAGAACCGAAGGATATCCCACCAGGTCACGACATCTGTCTACGTTTCTCATGATCGTGCTGTTGTCGAGTCGTAGTCTCGGTATCTTTTTCAGCTTTTGCATCTATCCTCCTATGATTGAGATCATGAACATCAGCCAGAAGAGGCTAACCCATCCGATTGCCGATTCTATTGCTTCTTTTTTCTCTTCCGCGTCCATCTCGCGGATCCATTCTCTGATTTCTTTCATGGCTTTCCCTCCGCGTCGATTATTAGTTCAGACTTGTCTTTTTTAGGTCTTCGCTTATCACTTTGACTTTTTCTTTCGAGTCTTCGCCTGTAAGAATTCCCGGATTCTCGTATATCTCTTCGAGGACCATTAGATACATTGTCTCGTTTGCTTTCTTCAGGTTTTCCATTATTGTCCTGATTATTGCTATGGATTCCTCCATGATGATGAGTGCTTCTCCTTGGCATTGGCACGATACAGCTACGCCTTTCTTTTTCCCATCTTTCACTCCTGCCTTTGCTTTTATGTCAATCATTGTTCTTTCTCCTCTTCATCGATTCCGACCAGCTTTATCCTTCCGGCTTTCAGCATCTGGTAGAGCTTGTTGCATGCTTTGCTGTCCTTGTAGGTTCTTCCGAACTCACTCTCCGGACAGTCTCCGTATTTGAGTCTGTGGTCCGGTGTTCCGTCCCTCTTCATAATCGGAGAGAACATCGGGCACATCTCACATGTGAATTGCACGCCCTGGAGCTCGTATTCGTCTCCTATACACTCCGGTGCCTGGTATCGTTCCGTGAAGCTCACATACGCGCAGAGCGGATCCGTTTCGCTGAAGTGGACTACCGGATTCTTCCCTCGGAGATCGTAGATCGCTTTGTTCAGGTCCTCCGTGAAGAGTTCCGGTGCTTCTGCTTTTACAGTTTTGAACTGCTGATATCTTTCTTGTTTCATAAAAAATCACCTCCCATGATGTGAGGTGTTTCTACCATTTCACATCATAGAAGGTGTTGATGATTAAAGGATTTTATGTATCCCCTTTTCTCTTTTTGAACTATTCCTGGCCTTATGATTTTAGGAATAGTTATGCAAATGACTTAAGGACTGCGATGCAGCCCTCTTTTGCTCCTGTAACTGAGTATAATATGGTATTACCAATTAACGGCAACGTCTATTTGATGAGGATTTCTCTTTGCAAAGCCTCCGGTATCACAAACAATAGCTTTGCCGAGAGACGTTTCAACTATTGATCCTCTCGGATGCACATTCAGATTTGCTGCAACCATGATATAGTCGCCGAGCATCTTGCATCCGTCTTCGCGAACCCAGTATTCATCTGTATTGCCCATGCGTCGCATGATCCTTACAACGCCGGCCATATTGAGGTTGTAATAGGTTTCCTTGCCGGAAGGTCCTGTTATGGTTCCCCTTCTCTTGGATAACACCGGTCCTTTCCACCTGTTTTGTTCCTCAATAATTCTGTCAATTTCCTGTTTAACGGCTACACTTGTATCCGATGTGAGCTCAGGTGATGCAGCCATAAGCGAAATACCCAGATATGTATTTTGCGCATTTCTGAATATTTCATGTTCCTGGGAATACACGTTAATCACTGCAAGGCTGTTAATTACAGCGATGCATTCTATCAGGAGTAGTATTCCTGTGAATATATTTCGCTTGCTGATTCTTTTAGTTTTCAATAATAAAATATCGTTTATTTACTGATTCTATCCAGATATCTTTGCAAAATAACTATAGCGGCTTGTCTGTCTATAATTTTCTTCCTGTCCTCACGGCTCATATTTGCCTCTATGAGGACTTCTTCGGCCTCAACGGTAGAATACCTCTCATCCT
>CADAJM010000134.1 GCA_902788245.1 uncultured Eubacteriales bacterium
TATCTCTTCGTGGAAAAACTCGCATTTGGAGAAGCCTTCATGGCTACGGAATTATCCGACCCGAGCGGCCTCATAGAACTCTTCTCACAGAGACCTGACTACACCACAGAAGAAGGCGAGCCTAAACCACTCGTGTACATAAATGACGAACTCCTCGGTGAATTGAAATAAGAAACAAAAAAAAAATAAAACATAAAACAAATAACGGCGAAGCTTATGCTTCGCCGTTCATTCCAAGTATATCTCCGATCTCTACACCCAGCACCCTGGCCAGACGTACGAAAGTGAGCACATCCGGGATTCTTTCTCCGTGCTCCCAACGAAATACCGTCTGACGCGTTACGTTCATGATGTCTGCAAGTTCATGCCTCGAAATACCGCGCATCTCACGGAACATCTCGATTTTCTTACCGAGCACATCGCTGCCAAGGTAGTGCTGAGAGTAGAAATCATCAGACAATTTTACTGTTGGCTTTCTGAGATTCTCAAAGGCCTTTTTTAATTTGCGTTCGCCCACAGGTTTAAGCAAAAATGCGCTGCAGTAAAGCTCGTGAGCCTCGAGCGAATACTCAGAATAACCCGTGACAAAGATGATGTTAATAATGGGATAAATCGCGAGTATCTTCCTTGCCAAGGTGAGCCCGTCCATGCCCGCCATGTCTATATCGAGCATCGCAACTTCGTATTCGTGCTTTTTCACTAATTCAAGAGCATCCTCAGCGTTTGTCACGGCCTCAACCGTATAATCCGGATAGAGCCTCAAAACTTCGTTCTTAAGGTCCTCTGCGATCAGTTTTTCATCGTCTACAATAAGTATTCTCAATTCTGTTCTCCATGTTCTTTAGGTATACGTACCGTAACTACAGTACCATCGGAATCGCTCTTAATATCCAAAGAGCCGCCACATTGTTTCTCAATCCTGGCACGTACATTCTCAACCCCGATACCTCTTCTTTTCTTCTCCTGCGGCGTTCCGCCTGTGTCGAATCCTACGCCGTCATCAGCAACCACCACGATGTACGACTCTTCATCGCTCATGGTAGACACATTTACCGTACCGCCACCCGCGATACCGTGAATAATCGCATTCTCGACCAACGGCTCTATGCTCAGAGGCGGCAACCTGAAATACTTCTCTTTAATGTCGTAAACCACGTTAACGCCCTTGCTCTCATCAGCAAGCGCAAGCGACACGTACGCCTCTATGTTATCCAGCTCCTCGTCAAATGAAACGAGTTCCTGTGACTTGAGCACATCGAGATTAGCCCTCAGATAATCTGAGAAATTCTCGAGCCCTTCGACCGCTTTATCCGGATTGCTCCTTATCAAAGACTTAATAATACTCAAGGAATTGAATATGAAGTGCGGCCTGATCTGCTGTCTGAGAAGCGACAGTTCGCTCTTCGAAAGCTCTAGCTCCTTTTGCATCAAGCTCTCCTCAATCTCTCTCTCGTACATATTGGCCAGGTACATATAGAACATAATAACTCCGAGCACAAATGCCTCATCGATGTGCCCGGACGCTATGTTAGCACCCTCGAGTATACCTGTCAGAATGGCAATGCCGGATACAAATATCAAGACAACACTCATGCTCTTCTCGTTCTTCCTAAAAGATATGAACGTCCAATAAATAAGCATCAACAGGTAAAAGAAAGTCACAATATAAATAGAAGCACCAAGAGGCCCTCTGCTGAAACTGTAATCATCCGCATACCAGAACACCAACTCCCCGGTAAACGGAGCAATAAGATAAATCGCCGCATTAATCAACAGCGGAAGGCTGAACAATACTCTCCGAGTCTTACCTATGTGTTCCGGCAGGAGAACAATAAGTTCCAAATAAATAACAAACGGCTGCAGCACATAATGCACCACAGACGAAAACACTCTCACATCATGACGCTCAGGAGACAGAATCGCCCATCCCTCAAGGCTATGCGACACACACATGCAAAATAAAACAGCGGCGATTAAAACAAAGGTCTTGCTGGCAGGCAACTTAACATCACGGTACACATACATGATGATGAACAATCCTATCAGCATCAGAAACGCCGCATAGTTCGCACTTATTAAATATTCAATATCCACAGCACTCATTTATTAAACACGTGCTCCTTCCTCTTTCAGCATTAGTCTATTCGCACTAACGCTCAAAAGCAACAGAATAACACCAAAAAATGTTACCAAATTGGTAACATACAATCGTCAACCAAAAATGTTAACCTTTAGGCACAAAAGGGGCAAACCGTTGAAATTCCAACGGTTACAAAAGGGTTACACATCTCGAAAAGGAGGGACTAAAATGATTGTTACAGAGAAAAGAAAAACAGGATTCAGCAATGCGGGTATGCACATCGCACTTAGTATCATACTAGTTGTGATGGCAATGACTCTATTCCTACCGGCTAAAGTTAATGCAGGCGACGACCTGCTCGTTACCAGGGTCGATATTACTGCAGATCCGCTAAAAATTGGAACTACGGTAGAAGGTTCTGGCTATACCCAGACAAATGTTCCGGCTATAACTAACGTCAAGTTTAACAACGAAGACGTACAATTGTCAGAGGAAGAAGTTTGGGCAAATCTGTATCTTCAGGCAAATAGAGACGATGGTTACTATAATGGTACTGTCGCTGCAGATACTGTAGTCTATTACGGAATTGGGTTTGAACCAATGGAAGTTTATTGGGAGTTTGACGAAAACTGTGAGGTATACATAAATGGCGATAAAGCCGTCGTTCAGTGGTTTGATCCGGGGTATATGTATGCGTTTATAAAAGTTACTCCAGAAGGTGACGAGCCCACCCCTACACCAACTCCAAGTGCAGCTGCTCCAATGCTCGCCAAGATGACATCCAAAGGCGCTAAGGCTATGAACTTCACATGGAGCAAGGTTGTCGGTGCAGAAGGTTATGACATCTATCTTTCAAAATGCAACCATGGCGGAAACAAGTACACACCGCAGCTGGTTAAATCCATCACTGGCAACAAGACCGCAAAGTGGACTAAGAAGGGCCTCAAGAAGAACATCCCATACAAGGGATATGTCAAAGCATACAAGATGGAAAACGGCAAGAAGACATATATCGGAGAAAGCCTTGAGATGCACGCTTATACAAACGGCGGAAACAAGAAATATACAAATGCCAAGAGCGTAAGCGTTAAGAAGACTTCGGTATCACTTGCAGCCGGAAAGACACACAAGATCAAAGCCAGTGTTAAAAAGCTTAAAGCCGGAAAAGCACTGCCAGGCAAAACACATACTGCAAAACTGAGATACTTCAGCAGCAACACAAGCGTTGCAACAGTAAGCGGTAACGGAACAATCACAGCCGTAGCCGCAGGAAAGTGCAAAGTATATGCAGTAGCAGCCAACGGCGCAAGAAAAGCAGTCACAGTAACTGTTAAATAAAGCAGCCGAATAACCAAACCAATTAGAGGACGATTCTGACTCACCCATCTTCAACCGGGTAAGCGGAATGAACTGCTACCCGTCAAGAGGACAGTGAAAAATCATAAGTTTTTTGCAACCAGTAACACCATTGTTGCTGGTTGTTTTTTTGGCGCTGGTCTGCCC
>CADAJM010000135.1 GCA_902788245.1 uncultured Eubacteriales bacterium
CACCACCATGCACGTGCAGAAGCTGGTGCTGGACAAGGCCGACGCCGATATGATCAAGGGCAAGCGCATCCTGATCCTGGACGACGTGATCTCCACCGGTGAGAGCCTCCGGGCCACGGAAGAGCTGGTCAACCAGGCCGGCGGCATCATTGCCGGCAAGATGGCCGTTCTGGCCGAGGGCGAGGCCTATAACAGAGAGGACATCATCGTTCTCGGCAAGCTCCCCCTCTTCAACGCCGACGGCACCGTCAAGGACTGAGGCGGAAAAGCAATAAAAAAGGTGCTGTCTCAAAATGCGGTAAGGCGGAAAAAGTGCCGTAGGGGCGGCTATCATGTCAGCCGCCCGGCAGAGCTGGTTTGAAGCAGCACAAAAATGTGAGGTGAATTCGTACTTACCTGCGAATGCGCCTCACATTTCTAATTTTTTGACATATTACCGCGCGGGCGGCTGGTAGCCGCCCCTACGTTCATTTATGGACTTTTGAGACAGCCCCTTTTCATCTTATGAATTCTTCATAGGCTGTTATCTTGCTTATTTCCCGTCCACGGTGTATAATATCCTGAAAACCAATGGAAAGGATGGGACTCGATATGGATGATAAGATCATGCAGCTCAAAGACTGGGTCGCCGGGAGCGACAACATCGTTTTCTTTGGCGGTGCGGGGGTTTCCACTGCTAGCGGAATCCCTGATTTCAGGTCATCTGATGGTATATATGCGGATGAGTACGACGGGCGTTCACCTGAGGAGATACTCAGCGCCATGTACTTCGCACTCAACACAGAGAAGTTCTACGATTTCTACCGCAGTTTCATGCTTCACCCGGATGCAAAGCCGAACGTTGTACACAAGTGGCTGTATGAGCTTGAGGCCGAGGACAAACTCCGCGGGATAGTAACGCAGAATATAGACGGGCTGCATAAGGCAGCCGGAAACAAGAGGGTATATGAACTTCACGGAAGTGTACACGAAAACTACTGCGTGGACTGCGAGGCGTCATACCCTTTGGAGAAGATAATTGAGAGCGAAGGTGTGCCGCACTGCGACAAATGCGGCGGTATCATAAAGCCGTGGGTGGTTCTCTACGGTGAGGCTTTAGACAAATACACATGCATAGGGGCTTGCAGAGAGATATCCGGTGCGGATACTATGATAGTAGCCGGCACTTCACTTGCGGTCGAACCTGCTGCGTCGTTTCTCGAGCATTTCGAGGGAAAGAACCTTATTGTCATAAACAACGAGCCGACTCCGGCAGACGACAAAGCAAATTTGGTAATAAGAGGGGATGTTGAGGACGTAATCAAACAATTAATCGAGATGGAGGTAAAGAATGGATAAAGGACTTTGGAATCTGCTTGCAGAATTGAAAGAAAAGTGCAAAGTGGTTGAACTCTCACATGTGGTATCCCCTGAGACACCTCACTGGTCAGGTTTTCCGGATATGATCGACGATACGCTCTACAATTACAAAGAGCATGGCTTCTATGCCAACACATATACGCTCGTAAGTCAGTACGGAACTCACGTGGATGCGCCTTGCCACTTTGTAGAGGGCAGAAGGGCGCTCGATTCTATCGGAGCCGAGGAGCTGATCATGCCGCTTTGCGTAATTAACATAGTGGATAAGGCTGCGGCAGACGAGGACTATGCTGCAAGCGCTGAGGATATCAAGGCGTGGGAGAGCGAGCACGGACAGATTCCTGAGGGAGCATTTGTGGCGCTCAGAACTGACTGGTCCAAGAGAGAGGATATGGACAACTACGATGCAGAGGGTAACAAGCACTACCCTGCATGGGGTATCGATGCCGTGAAGTTCATGGTAGAGGAAAGAAACATCGCGGCCATAGGTCACGAGACAACAGATACCGATCCTGCTGTGATTGCAGGCAGAGACGGATTTCCGTCAGAAACATACATACTCGATCAGCAGAAGTTCCAGATTGAGGTTCTCACGAATCTCGATCAGGTGCCTCCGACAGGCGCACTGATGGTCTGCGGATTCCCGAGAGTCAAAGACGGCTCCGGCTTCACTGCACGCTGCTACGCCGTAGTGGAAAAATAAGATATGGCGATTCATATAGTACTAGTCGAACCTGAAATACCGCCCAATACAGGCAACATAGCAAGGTCCGCTGCCGCAACAGGCAGCGTCCTTCATTTGGTGAAACCGCTTGGATTTAGTTTGGATGAAAAGAGTCTCAGACGGGCCGGACTTGATTACTGGCCATATGTAAAACTTGAAGTTCATGAGAACTTGGACGACTTCCTGAGTAAGTACGAAGGAAGGAGGATGTGGCTGGCTACGACAAAGGGTGGGCTTAGATACACCGATGCGGAATTTCAGGATGAAGACATGATACTTTTCGGCAGAGAGACTGCCGGTTTGCCGAAGGAACTCATTGCGGATAACAAGGAATATGCCATAAGAATACCTATGAGTGCAGATACCAGACTCAGGTCCTTCAATCTGTCGAACGCCGCAAATATTGTGCTTTTCGAAGCACTGAGACAACTCGGATTCCCGGGAATGGAGTGACCAGGCTGCGCTGGATGCGCATCACAGGTCCGAGACTATGTCTAAAATAGCGGCACTGCGCGATAAATACGATTTGCACATGAAGGTCAAAAGATTTGAAGAAATAGAAGAGAATGCGACGGACGAAAAATACATCCGTAAATAAAAGTGGGGAGGGAATTATGCTGACACTAGACAGAGCAAGAGAATTAAATGACTCGATGGTAACAGAAGAACATCTGAGAATACACGCTATGAATGTTATGGCTTCTATGGGGGCTATGGCAGAACATTTCGGTGAGGACAAGGAACACTGGATGGCAGTTGGATATCTGCATGACTACGACTATGAGAAATATCCTGATGAACATCTGGCGCATACAGAAGAGCCTCTCCTTGAAACAGGCGTTGATCCTGAAGACGTAAGAGCCATTCTCTCACACGGATACGGAATATGCACTGATGTAGAGCCACAGACTAATATGGAGAAATCCTTATATGCAGTCGATGAGCTTACCGGCATCATACAGGCAGCCGCGCGTATGAGACCGCATGGAATCACAGATATGTCCGTAAAGAGTTTCATGAAGAAATTCAAAGATAAAAACTTTGCCGCTAAGTGCAACCGAGCCCTGATACTCGACGGATGCGAGAGGCTCGGCATGGAACTTCGCGATGTGGCGGAGATTTGTATCGGTGGCATGAAAGAATATGCTGAGGAAATCGGCCTGCTCGGAACCGAAACTTAAGACCCTCTGTAGCTGTAGATACTATCAAATCTATATTGCTGGTAGCTTTTGCACTTTTATGTCAATGAAAAAGTGCCAAAATGGCACTATTATCATAATACCAGCTATGGAGTTATGGATAATCGCCGCAGGACCATGGATAAGCACATGGACAGAGGAAATGCAGAGGGCTTCTGCCCACATGCTTATCCACAGCCCTGCAACAACGAAGTGCCGTTTGCTACAGTCACAAGTGCAAAACCGGCACTTTTTTATTGGCGA
>CADAJM010000136.1 GCA_902788245.1 uncultured Eubacteriales bacterium
AGATATCAGTTTGTATAAATGGTCATTTTCTGTGTCGAATACATTCTCGAGATTAAGGAATGAATAATTGGCCCTAAGCTGTATCTCTCTGCCTTTGAACCTATCCAAAAAGGCTATGAGTTTCTCTTTTGTAGCCTCTTCCTTGGCATCCTCAAATACCACGCAGTTTATCCTTGTTCTGAAGTTCAGAAGGTCGAAAATCTCATCAGTGCATTCTTTTATGTAATGTTTAAGATGTCTGGATACGTTTACGCAGCTTATACGGTCTGCATATTTATTGAGAACATCGGCAACATCTTGTATAGTTTGTCCTTCTCCCACAGGCATGGTGGTATTGATATAAATATGATGTCCGTCCTCTATGTGGTCTAGTATGTCCTGCAGAGCTTCGAGATTAGCAAGCGGCTCTCCTCCCGTCAGTACGATATCGTTGTGCGGGAATATGCGATGCAATAAGTCAAGCGACCTGTAGCATCTATCCAAGTCAAATCCTGAAGTGTCTCGGTACTCTTGTTTGTTCACACAGAAAGGACAAGCATTGTTGCAATCGTACGGCACGAACATAGTGACCGTGGGTCCTATCTTAGGAAAATCTTTTTTCATGTAATTGCATCCCTTTCCGCATGAAGTATATCACTCGAACAACTGTTTGTAAACATCTTATGGGAATAGTTATGAAAATATCGGGTTTTTTTGAAAATCAAAAGACGCCGAACGCCGGCGTCTTCTGATGTCGTTATTTATCAATGAAATTCGCTCCGATAATACTTATTGAAGCATCACTCATTCTTCATCACAGCTTCTTTACGCTGCATGTCTGTCTACTGTGACAACAAAGCGCCTGCACCAAAAGTGATCATCGTAACTATAATACCCGCGATTAATACTCCGAGTATAATTGCCGGCATGGCTCTTCTGAGTTGCATGTCCATCATGGCAGCCACAAGAGCCCCTGTCCACGCTCCCGTGCCCGGAAGTGGGATGGCAACAAGTAACACCAGTCCCCAAAACTCATATTTCAGTACTACTTCTTTATTTTTCTCGGCCTTAGCTTCAAGCCCGGAAACAACGCTGTCCAGCCATTCGCTTTTAGTCCTCAGCCATTCAAAAACCTTGCGCGTAAACAAAATCAGAAACGGTATAGGAAGCAGATTCCCGATAAAACTGATAGCAAAAGCTTCCGGATAACTCAGCCCCGCTATCACGCCACGCGGAATAGCTCCTCTAAGTTCCACTACCGGAACCATAGCCCATAACAATGTAATCAATCTAGCTTTCAACATCTGAATCCTTTGACTACCCTTCTAGCCTTCTATCAGGAAAGCTTTATATCCTTTGTATGCCTCGTAGAGGTCAGCCTTGCTTATAGCCTCCCACGGAGCGTGCATCGAAAGCACGGCTATTCCGCTGTCGATAACCTGCATACCGTAAAGTGACAGTATGTAAGCGATAGTGCCGCCTCCGCCGATGTCCACTTTGCCGAGTTCTGCTGTCTGGTATACGACTTTGTGCTTATCCATCATTCTGCGAAGCTCAGCGAGATACTCTGCATTGGCATCGTTTGATCCGGACTTGCCTCTTGCACCCGTAAACTTGCAGAATACGAGGCCATGACCGAATCTCGATGCGTTCTGTTTCTCGAATTTGTCAATATACAGAGGATCGAGCGCTGCATTTACATCGGATGAGAGCATACGGCTGTTTCTGAGGCATCTTGAGAGATTAAGTTCGCTATAGATTCCCATTCTGTCGAGAACTTCTCTCATCATATCCTCAAAGAAATGCGACTCCATGCCTGTAGCGCCTACGCTACCTATCTCTTCTTTATCTACGAAGAGTCCGCATGCAGTGGTCTTTGGCTTTTCCACATCCATCATGGCTACTGCGGACGGATATGCACAGCACCTGTCGTCATGTCCGTATCCGAGAATCATGGAGCGGTCAAGTCCTGCATCCTTTGCTTTACCCGCGGGAACCGCTTCGATTTCAGCTGAGATGAAATCATCCTCTTCAATATCGTACTCGTCCTTGAGAAGTTTCAGAAGAGCTGTCTTGACTGCTTCTTTTGCTTTTTTATCCTTTACCGGCTTGCTTCCGATCAGGATATCGAGGTCCTCACCCTCTACAACCTTGGCTGCTACCTTTTTCATCTGATCCTCTGCCAGATGTATCAAAAGATCGCTGACAAAGAATACGGGATCTTCGTCCTTTTCTCCTATATTGATTACAATCTTATCTCCGTTTGGCTTAACAACCACTCCGTGAAGTGCGAGCGGAAGTGCAACATACTGATATTTCTTGATTCCGCCGTAGTAATGCGTGTTGAGATATCCGAGTTCTTCAGCCTCATACAGAGGGTTCTGTTTGATATCCAGCCTCGGAGAATCAAGATGGGCTCCGAGTATATTAATGCCGTCTTTGACAATATCCTTACCGATATTGAGCATCATCACGGCCTTCCCCATATTAACGGCATATACCTTGCTGCCGTATCCGAGTTTCTGTCCCTTCTTGATTACTTCTTCAAGATTGATATATCCGTTCTGTTCAGCCATCTCCACGAGAAGCTCCGTGCACTCCCTCTCGGTCTTACCGTTGTTCAGGAAATCTATATAGTCTTTGCTGAGTTTTTCAACGGCCTTGAGATCTTTGGCTGTGTATGTCGTCCATGCATTTTCGTGAATCATTAATTCCTCCTGATATGTAAAGTCTGCTTTACATCATTACATTATATCGATTTCAAATCTTTTAACCTTACAAAGTATACCACTTTAACGGTTACAAAAGAAGTCCGCTCCTTTCGGAGCGGACCATTTGTTGTTTTCCAACTGTAAAGCGAAGTAATTTTCGTTCGTAACGCGGCGGCAAGAGACTGAGGCGCGGAGCGTACTCGACTCGTACGTGAGCACCGAAGGCTCGTAGCCAACAAAGTTACGGGCGAAAAGAACGAGCTTTACTCGTGGTCTCCGTTGACCTTTCTCTCTACGTAGCTGGTATGCAGCAGGTGATGTGCCTTGTGGCTACCATACTTCTCAAGATACTCGTCGTAGAGTTTTACGATGCTTGGGTTCTCGTGCGATCTTCTCAGCGGTCTGTCTGCGTCGAGATCGTAGAGTCCCTTTGCTCTTACTTCTCTTACGTCCATGAAGTTCTTGATTCCGGATGGTACATGTGGCTGTCCGCCGCCGTTTACGCATCCGCCAGGGCAAGCCATGATCTCGATGAATGTGTAATTCTTCTCACCTGACTTAACCATTTCGAGAACTTTGCGAGCGTTTGCAAGTCCTGAAGCTACTGCTACGCTGACCTCGAGGTCACCGACTTTGTAGCTGGCTTCCTTAACTCCCTCAACTCCACGTACATCCTGGAACTCGAGGAGGTCTTTGCCGAGCTTGGTGTCTGTGATCCATTCAACTGCTGTTCTGAGAGCAGCTTCCATAACTCCGCCTGTAGCGCCGAAGATTACGGCAGCACCTGTGCTCTCGCCCAGAGGATCATCATATGGCTCGTCCTTGAGGTTT
>CADAJM010000137.1 GCA_902788245.1 uncultured Eubacteriales bacterium
TGCCGGCTACATGGCTTCCACTTCTGCCATCCCTGAGAACAGGAGTCCAGCCGCCCGCGATAAGGTGGGCTATCGGATCGAAGGAGTAAACACGGATGCAGTCGACTTCGTTGCCGTAAAGATACCATTTGCCGCGCTTTATGGACTTGTGATACTGCCCTGCTTCACGCTGGTATTTACGGCGATTGACAGCGACCTTATTTACTCTGGAGCGTGCCATACGTGCGGTATCTCGCCTCAGGATGCTTCCCTGGCGGCGCATGAATTTTTTTCGCTCCTTCATCTTCTCCTCGCGGATCTTTCTGAGCGTATTGGTGAATGCTTCTACCTCGCCCAGGTCGATCTTGAGCTTTGTTGCCATTACTCGATCACCTCCGCACAAAAGATCTCCATAAAGCCTCTGCGGTTGAAGATCGGATACCAGTACTCAACCTTTAAGCGCTGGCCTCTGGCAACGAAGTACATGTCTGTAGATACATCTGGTAAGGCCGACTCTCTGCAGACAACTCGATGAGTTATGCGTGCCCGTGCCATCAGGCCGATATCTTCGCGCCTGCCGGAAGATGGTGTGACTGCGGCCCATACCTTACGGCTGAAGCTCATGCGGTCAACGTTTTCGCCCATATCGTTGGTTTCCTGCTCGGATATCCACACTTCAATATGGTTTCTCAGGTCGCCTGCCTGCGTGCTATTTGCCATCTTCATCACCGCCGATAAGATTGATACTATAGGACCCAAGTATCTGGGCAACAATCGGGCTTATCTGGTACTGCGACTGCATGACTGCCGTCCTGTTGTCATACAGATCGCAGGCAATGGCCAGAACAGCAGCCGAAACATCAGGAAAGCTGTCCAGTTCCTCTGCCGGCCGGCCCGTGTAGGTCACAACCATCTGCTTTGCAGCATCCAATACATAATCCAGAACTGGCGTGTCCTCGTCCTCGCGAAGATATTCTTTCAGGTCCTTAGTTGTCAGTTCGGTCATTCAGACTATTCCGACGGCTGAGTCAGGACGGCTATCTTCTGCGGTTCGACAACTTCGGACGCCATTTCAGCCCACGAAACGTATCCGATAGCATGCTCGCCAGCGTAAAGCTCGAGAAGAACCTGAACGCTGATGTCTTCGTGGATGTTGATGTAAAGACCGGAAAGGTCGCCGTATACGACAGGACTCGCACCTGCACCGGCATCCGGCATCTTTTCGTCGATATAGACCGGCTTGCCAAGGATCGTATAGCCCATCGGAGCTGTGAGGTCCATCTGAAGGATGTACTCATTAGTCGAGAGCTTGAGCTTCTTAATCGTGGCGAATGTCTTATTGTTCATGATCCACACTGCAGAGTCCTGAGCGATCTGAGGTACCGCGAGCTGCAGGTCGATGAGTGCGTCGGTCGTAATCGAAGATGCGGAAACAACGTTAGTTGAATTCAGGATGCCGTGCATGTGGCTCGCTCCGGTTCCGGAAATGAGCTCACCGCGAAGGAATTCAGCCATGGAATCGCCTATCTTACCGATGACGAAGTTGGCCACGTCAATAGCGGAGTTGTTTACCAGGCTCTTCGAGAGCTTCGTGAGTGCGGCGAAGAGGTAGCCTCCGAGCGTCACGCTCTTGAATTTTGCGGCAGTGGCCGGCAGAGTGCTGAATTCCTCTGCGTAGTTCGCAGTGATCTCACTTTCCTCATCGTAAACCGGGAAAACGAGGTCGCCTTTGCTGTTGAACTTTGTAGCCATGTCGAAGATCGGAGCCTGATCCTTGATTCTCTCGATGACTCTGTTAGCGATAGAAGTCGGAATGATCGCGCCGTTGGCTGTGATCGTCCAGTCAGCTCTGTCTTCCTGAGCGAGATTTCCCTGGACATATCTGCCGAACGCTCTCAGCTCTGCTTCTTCTCTTTCCTCTGTAGTCTGAATTACAGGCTTAGCGTCAGCCGCTGACTGAGCCGCTTTGTCCTCTATGATCTGTCTTGCCTCGATCTGCTTGTCGAGACTCTTGAGCTCGGTGTCAATTTCTCCAAATCTCTTCTCATCGAACTCTTCTGCCTCGGTGAGAGTCTTGAGCTCTTCGACCAGGGCGTTCCTTTTTTCAACAAGTTCTTTCATACTCATTGTTGCTATCCCTCCGCTACTAAGTGGGTGTAATAAGTGATAAGAGCCTTTGCACGAGCTCTGCTGTCGACCGCAGGCTCATCCTGCTGGCCGTCCGCCCGCTCGTCCTGAGGCTCCTCAATAGGATCGTCCTGATCCCCGGCCGGGTCCTCTGCTTCGATCACTCTGATCTCGCCGAAATCCCTGACCTCAAAATATGCGTCCTCGCTGCGAGCCTCCACGCTTGTCGCAATGTAGGCCGGTGTGCAATCGAGGACTGACACCTCAACAAGGTCGATATCGTCAAGATATCGCCTTGAGTTGTCATCATTCCAGTGGTCGCCATTTACGAAAAAGCCGAAAGACCAGCCAGTAAGCTGACCCGCTCTCGCTTTTTCCGCGACCTCATCGTCCCAGAACTGGGCATCGGCATAAAGTCCGATGTTGTCCTCCCTGAGACTAAGTCCGCCCGTCTGCTGATCACATAGCAGTCTGTCTTCTCTGTGATCAAAAAGCATGTAAACATTACTATTTCGACCGAGGGCCTTCTCAAAAGTTCCTGGCATGACCTGTTCGATAAAGCTACCGCGCGGCGACGGTATCGGACGGCTGTCTCGGGCCACAACATTGACGTAGCCCGTCAGATGAATCCGCCCGTCCCTGATCTCCAGTTCCATCTGGTGTATCTCCTCCTTTCTGGTCTAACTGTACGGACTGGTTAGTGTTCGGCGTGTAGACCTGCTTTGTCTTCGGGTCATACAGCACACTGTCCAATCCGATATTAATATAGTCAAAATCGATGGGTGGCAGGTTTTCGCGCTGCCGTATCTCGTCGACCATCATCCAGCCGTTTCGTTTGCCGATCTCGTAAGTCTGGAAGCGCTCGAGCTGTGATACGTCGAGCAGCTTGTCGCGGTCGATCTTGATGAAAAGATCGCCTTTCTCAGCCTCGAGCAGGCAGAAGCGGTTGAGTGCGCTCTCCAGAGCGTCGACAACTGGAATCACGGCATTAATTATGCTGTTTCGCCGGTCTTCCTCGCTTGCACCGCCGGCAAGCACCGACGGAGCGACGCAGAACATCTTGCAGATCTCCTCTGCGTTGGTCTTTTTCATTTCATTGAGCTGAAAGGTGTTATACGGATTTTCTTTTAAAATCGAGTAGATTTCTTCAAAAACATCATCGGTTATTTTTTTGCCGTTTGTAATATACGCCGACATCTTTCTTATCGGTTTGGAAATATAGCTTGACAATACTCTTGCAATACCTATCCCGAATACCACCGCTACAACGGAAAGCAAAAGAAGATTTATTCTCGTCTGCTTCATATAGTCAGAGTAAATCACCGAATAGTCCTGTTCGCACACAACATAATAATCGCTACTGCCCAATTCCTCCGAGGTGACATATTTCTTCCCGTCCTCACCGC
>CADAJM010000138.1 GCA_902788245.1 uncultured Eubacteriales bacterium
CTCTCAGGACGAATACCGAGAATGATATCCTTGCCTACATAGTTGCCGAGCTCGTCGTTTACCTTTGACTCAGGAACGATGATCTGGTACTTAACGCCTCTTGAGTTCTTAGTGTCGTTTGAACCGAACTCAACGATGAACTGACCAAACTCTTCCTTGAGAGTAGCGTCGATGAAGTTCATCTGAGGTGAACCAAGGAAGCCTGCAACGAACTTGTTTACAGGGTTCTCATAGAGGTGCTGAGGTGTATCAACCTGCTGAACGAAACCGTCCTTCATACAAACGATTCTGTCACCCATTGTCATAGCCTCTGTCTGGTCATGAGTTACATAGATAAATGTAGTACCGAGCTTCTTGTGGATCTTAGCGATCTCGGTTCTCATCTGAGCACGGAGCTTAGCATCGAGGTTTGAGAGAGGCTCGTCGAGAAGGAATACCTTAGGTGAACGAACGATTGCACGACCGAGTGCAACACGCTGACGCTGACCACCTGACATAGCCTTAGGCTTTCTGTCGAGGAGGTGTGAAAGGTCGAGGATCTTAGCAGCCTCGTTAACCTTTCTCTCGATCTCGTCCTTAGGAACCTTGCGGAGCTTGAGTCCGAAAGCCATGTTATCGAAAACTGTCATGTGAGGGTAAAGAGCGTAGTTCTGGAAAACCATCGCGATATCTCTGTCCTTGGGAGCGATGTCGTTTACAAGGCGGTCGCCGATGTAAAGTTCACCCTCAGAGATCTCTTCAAGTCCGGCGATCATACGGAGAGTAGTTGACTTACCGCAGCCGGAAGGTCCAACGAGAACGATGAATTCCTTATCCCTTATCTCTAAATTAACATCCGAAACTGCAACAACGCCGCCCGGATACTTCTTATAAATGCCTTTAAGTGTTAAGCCTGCCATTTAATCCAGTCCTCCAGTTCAAAATCAAAAATTTTCCTTGCTGATATCCAAACTACACAGTATCAGCTATATTAATATAATATCATCATTTGCGGATTTTTTCAAGATGCTAAATTGCCAAAGTTACAAAAGGTTGTTTATTAGAATTGCCGAAAAAACAGCGGAAAAATCGCTGCAAAAAGCATCGAAATCCAGTGGCTCGAACAAGTTTTCAACATCTTTGTGCAATAATTCCATACACTGACCAAACCCCAGTTTTTCGGGAAGAATCAGTCCTCCGACTGAAACCCTCATAAGTACCTCGACGTGATTTTCAACAGCAGCAAACATTCTCTTCACCTGATGATATTTTCCCTCATTAAGTTCGATAAATGCCAGTTTTTCGGAGTTTTCAACATTTTTTACCCGAGCCGGCAGACATTGATAACCATCTGACAAAGTTATTCCCGACGAAAAAATGTCAATATATTTACTTTTGAACGGATTGGCAAGTTTCACAATGTATATTTTGGACACGTGTTTCTTTGGCGATAATAAGCGGTGTGCAAGGTCTCCGTCGTCTGTGATGAGAAGTGCACCGAGTGAATCCTTGTCAAGTCTTCCCGCCGGAAACATATTCTTTGTTCGCATTTCGGGAGGTATCAATTCCATTACTGTTTTGCCGTCGCCGTCATCGGTCGAGCTTATGTAGCCATCAGGCTTATTCAGCAGTATATAGCGGAATTTGTCTGCACGAAGCTCATTTCCGAGTACCTCTACCTTGTCGCGGTCGGGGTCTATCTGAGTATCCGGCTTTTTTACAGGTGCACCGTTCACCTTTATACCGCCCTTTGCGGCTATACTCTTTATCTCGCTGCGGGAATACTCAGTACGCTCTGAGATAAAACGGTCAAGTCTCATATTTTTCTCCTTTGGAATATTTTTTCATATTTCGAGAATAGTATTTACAGATACCGGATTCAAGGAGGAATAATATGTCTCGAAAAACACTTATTGCACTCGTTTCCGCTGCGGCTGCACTCGCGGCGGTCATCTTCATATTTCCCGATAATAAAGGCTCGGATTCTGCTCCGGAAACTGTTTCTGTAGACGCTTCTACCGCTAATCAGCGTATCGGTTATTTTGCCTCACACGGCTGGGAAGTTGAGGAAATTGCCGAAAAGGATATAATCGTCCCTTCTGAGTTTTCTCAGGCTTATGAGGACTATGCCCGCATACAGGATAAGCAGGGTCTGCCGCTCAGAAAGTACGCGGGAAAAAATGCTCAGCTCTACGTCTACGAAGTAAAAAACTACAGCCCCGAAAGCCATAAAATGCTCGCGGAGCTGCTTGTTTGCAACGACACAGCTATTGCGTCAATGGTCTACAGCGACGACGGCGGAAGTGTGCGTCTCGCCGTAGGATAATCACTTGAATATCTTTATCTTGCTGCCTAATAGGGGAATAACTAATGCGTATCCCTTGTAAGCACCTGCTGCGAGAAATGCGGTTGCGGCAAGAGTAATAACATTCAGTAATATGCTTAATAAACTTGCCATCGGACTTATTGTACTCATCACTCCGCAGACTATCTCCATTATTCCCATGATTATGAACCAGCAAAATGCCTGATTAGAGTGAAATTTGCAGTACGACGAATCCTTGTCCATAGTATAAGGCAAAAAGAAAAGTATAGGGATAATATACACAAGAACCGCGTATATCGAGTATTTTCTCATGTCAGCACCAAATCTGAGCTGCTCTGAATCATCATTGAATTTATCAAACCATTCGTCCATTACTTTTCTCCCTTATTTCTGTTGCGTTCAATTTCACCGATAACGTCCATAAATCCGGCAATATCCGAGAAGTCCTCATATACAGAAGCGAATCTTATATATGCTATAGGGTCAATTTCGCGGAGCTGGTCGAGTACAAGCTCACCTATTTCCTTTGATTTTGCAACTGTCCTTAAAGCGTTTGCGTAGTGGTTTTCGATATTGTCGGCAATATTCTCGACCTGTTTCATTGATACAGGTCGCTTTTTTATAGCATTGAATATGCCTGTTATCAGTTTATTACGGTCGAATTCTTCATAGCTTCCGCTACGCTTTTCAACCATAAGAAGCGGCTTTTCGACTTCTTCAAAAGTCGTGAATCTTGCTCCGCAGTTGATACATTCTCTCCTGCGCTTGATTTTTTCGTCTTTCGGACGCGAATCTATAACCTTTGAATCAGGAAAACTGCAATACGGACACTTCATTTCTCCGCCTCCTTTTCTGCCTGTTCAGTCATATTTGAAAGAATATTATAACTCGTTACAAGGTCGCTTATACCGTTAAATCCACTGCGATAGAGTTCAAGAATAACGTTTGCACTTGGATTCAGCGAGTAAAGCTTCCTGAAAAACTGCTTGAACCTGAAACTGCCCTTGCCGATAAGGAGACAGTCTCCCATTTCACCGGAATCGCTGATATGAACGTGTTCAACATGGCTTCCTGCCGCGTCAAGGAAAGAAAACGGATTCTCTCCTGCACGCAGTGCCTGCTTGGTGTCGAGCACGAATGCGAACTCGTTTCCGAGCATTCCTGCAATCTCGCGTATAAACGCGGC
>CADAJM010000139.1 GCA_902788245.1 uncultured Eubacteriales bacterium
TCCACTGAATATTGTAGTCTTTGAGGCACTTCTTGAGGACGCCCATGTCAAAAGGCGCATTGTGTGCTACAAGCACTCCGGACAACAAGATCGGTTCTATCTTCTTCCACAGTTCCGGAAATGTCGGAGCGCCGGCAACCGTTCTCGCATCAATTCCGGTAAGCTTTGTATTGAACCAGTCAAAAGATTGCTCCGGATCCACATAAGAGAAGAAGCTTTTGACTATTTTGCCATTCTCTACTATGGAAATGCCAATGGCGCTCATTCGATTGTTATATCTGTTTGGCGTCTCTACGTCGAACACAATATATTTGGGCATATGTTAATCCTTTTCTTTTATTTCGAGGAATCTCTTACCGGCAGCCCCCCTCGACTCAACCATTTGTCTCCGCCTCCACATACTCAAGAAAGCGGTATATACTGAACGGGCACTCCAGCGCCGCATCTCCTTCCGCCATGAGCTGCAATTCTTCACCGCTTTCATACTCCGCGAAAAGACTCCAGCTGTGCACGCTCGTCGAATTATGCAGGTAATAGCCATTCTTCTCGGGGATCCCCTGCTCACGGATCAGCTGCACAAGCCCCTTAACAAACTCTTCTCCCACTTCCGCTCGGTATTGCTTAATGATATAGCTCTCTCCCGACACATGGTAGGTCAGCAGATATGCACCGCTCTCCTCTCTCTCCACATCGATACTGTACCGGCCGGTTTGCCAATCCGCATCGCTCGGGACATCAAACCAGGTGTCCTCCAGCGAGAAAGTCAGATGAAACTCCGTAAGTTCCTCCGATGTGATCTCTTTTGGCATATCCCGGGAATCATCCACGACCGCAAGCTCGCTCGCCAGCGCATCCTCCCGCACAAATCGGTAGGAATGCCCTTCAGCATCCAACACCATCTCTCCCGCTGTCAAAACACCGCTCCTCCAGATGAGCTCACTCATCATCTCAAACATAAAGTTGCGGTCTTTGGCGTTGTACACGACCCCATATCGATCTGTCCCTGAAACGCCAACCGTATATAAATCTTCGTACTGTCTCCAGCGAAGGGTCATCTGATCCCCGTCAAAATCCAGAGTTGTATCGCCGTTCACGTCGACCCAGTGTCCCTGCAGCGCATCCAAAGACAGCGGTACTTCATCTGTGTCAGGAGATGCCGGGGTATCGTCAGTATTTTGGCCCGTTGGCTCGCCCGACAGACCCGCTTGCTCGCCCGACAGACCCGTTGGTTCGCCCGACAGGCCAGTTGGCTCGTCTGCCGTCAGGCCGGTTGCTGCCTCGTCTGCTTTCTCCTGCGGGGATCCGCATCCGCTAAGCGCAAAGAGCATCAATAGCACTAGTGCACTGATCTCTGCGATGGTCATCGTTCTCTTCATGCTCTTTGCTCTCCTCCGTAAGTGGGCCCCTTGCATGCCGCTTCGCAATCCATAACAAAGTGCCTTGCACATTGTAGGATTCTTCACGAAGTGCCAGGTACCGTTTACTCGATTCCCCACTTCTCATTCCATAAAGTCTGTATTTTGTCCCTCATAGCAGGGCGGATCAAATACAGGCTCCAGATACCGGCGATAACGAAAACAACAACGCTGAGAATTACGCCGATCGTAACTGTTCCTGAAGTCATAATGCCGTTATCCAGAGTAGGATCTGTCACAAAGCACATATAATCATACAGAGCATGTGCGAAAATCGGAACCAGAATACTGCCGGACCTCAGATATACAGCGGCATATAAGAAACCGCCGAAGATTGTTGAAATGCCTTGTATCACGGCCATCGTGGGGTTAGCCCCCTGAACGATGTTTCCTATGTGAAGGATACCGAAGATCAAGGCGGTTATACCTACAATAATATACATTCTGTTTTTGCTCTTAAGATACCTCATCGCAAGCGGAATGGTAACGCCTCTGAAAATGGTCTCCTCAAAAAAGCCCGCACCCAAAGCCATAGACAGGCTGAGCAATGTAGGATTGAAATAGAATCCGCTATCAAAAACCGATGCAGCATATGTGAGCACTAATTCGAATATAAACGGTAAAGATATAATGAGTATTTGCCCGGCAGAAATGCCTGCTTTAAAAACGCCCTTGAACTCAGGCGCGAACCATCTGTTAAATCCGATTAAAAAGACTACCGCTGCTATGCATGAAATGATCTGCCCAACGAATGAACTCCCTGCCAACGCACTGGGTATACCTATAACCACTAAAGCGATCAGGCATCCCAATATCATGGCCAGAAACGGTGCTTTTTCGCACAACATGTGTTTTTTTGCCTTAACTTCATTATTCATTTTGTAATTCCTCCTTGTTTTCCAAAATAGAGAAGCAGTTCATTTACTGTAGTCAAAAGATTGGCACCTCGCACTTTCGTCAAATCAGATTAATAGAGCCTCAATCGCCTCTTCATAATCACCATTAATTATCACAACCCGTTCTCCGGCTTTCTGAAAACCATCAACGTATCTCTTGTTGTCCGCCGTCAAACCGGCAATCGTACAATCCGCCTCAACCAGCCTGGCTTCTACTTCCGATTCATGACTTATGATTTCATCGAAGTGGTTCTCTATATATTTTGCAGCCATGGCAAGGCAAACGAACCTGATCTGTGTCAGATACTGCTCATCAAAATCCTGCCGCCAGTCAAAAGGAATATAGCAGCCCTCCACAATAAGATTCTGCTCGTTTTCAACAGCTGTCTTTACCATTTCCCGTACGATAGGCCATAAGTACTCCGTAAGAGCATCGTCGTTTTCCGGTGTTAGGTTCGTGTTGCCGCTGCGGATCAGCCCCATCTTCAAATGATCAATCGAAAGATACGGGTATCCATATTTTTCGAGCATTTTTTGTGCCAGCACCGTCTTACCGGTATGCGATGCACCTGTTATCAGTATGATCATAACTATGAACGCCTCATGATTTTCAGCAAGAAATGTAACGCAATCGATACCACACTGCTCACAAACAGCCCTATTGCAATTCGGAGAAAAATTCATCAAATAACAGCAGGGAAACCCCCGCCTCTTAGCCGTAAGGCGAAGGCGGCGGGAGGAACTGCGTCAGGCAGTCGTTCCCTGCGTCCTCCTCTCTATTAGCATTGTCCTTCGCGGTTCCAAAAACCGCAGCTTCCTATAGGACACTCCCGCATGTACCTTTGTTCCGTCGAGCAGCCGGACGTCAAAATAGCCGCTGCTCCTCCTTCCGAAGATAAAGCATTCCTGCCCTCCGTACTCCACCTTATCGAACAGTCTGAAGCCCTTCACCAGGTACGGCGCCTGGTTCCTCTTCCGTACGCCTCCCTTTGGGATACCAAACTTATGGATCTGCCGGTTGTGGCAGCGGATCTTCTTCTGGAAGAACACTTCTTCCGGGGGAGCGACGTCCGGATGGCCGCTGATGCACCTCGCGTCGATGCGGTGCCCCTTCTGCAGTCCGTGCC
>CADAJM010000140.1 GCA_902788245.1 uncultured Eubacteriales bacterium
GAGCCGACCGGCGCCCTTGACTACAACACAGGTAAAGCCATACTCCAACTCCTGCAGGATCAGGCCAGAAACTCGGGCACTACGGTCATCATCATAACTCACAACAAAGCAATAACGCCTATGGCAGATAGGGTGATAAGCGTCAGAAGCGGAAGGGTATCGGACATTACAGTTAATCCAAATCCTGTTCCTATAGCGGACATAGAATGGTAAATGCTTGTAAAATCCACTCTGAGAGAGATTAGAACATCGCTTGCGAGATATCTGGCGATTTTTGCAATCGTCGCACTTGGTGTGGGTTTTTTCGCGGGACTCAAAGACTGCAAACCTTCTATGGTAAAAACCGCCAGAGACTATGTCAGGGATTACAATCTCTATGACTACCAACTGGCGAGCTCGTACGGAATAGACGAACACAGTGTGGAACTGGCCGAGGCAAATGAAAGCATCACGGATGCTGAGGGATCTATCCAGATAGATGTTATGGCACAGACGGGCGAAGGTGATTCGGCAGCCTTTAAGTCCATATCGCTTCCGAGTGATATCAACAAACTCAGAGTTGTAACGGGCAGACTTCCCGAGGCAGAAGATGAGTGTGTAGTGGATAATTACAGCATGGCCACTTACGAGTACAGCGAAGGCCAAAGCATTACGCTGTCTGAAGAAAATGATAAAGATACGCTGAAAAGCTTTAAAAACAAAGAGTTTAAGATAGTCGGCACCGTTAACACGCCGATATACCTCGACTACCAGAGAGGGTCGACGGATATCGGAAACGGAAGCCTGACTACCTTCTTTTTTATTCCGAAAGAAGCGTACGATGTTGATTACTATACGCAACTCTACGTTAAACTTGAGGGAAATGAAGAGGCTTTCAGCAAAGAGTATGAGGATTACCTGAAATCCGAAAAGGACAATATGAAAGATTTGGCATCAGATATCAACGATGCCAGAAGGGAAGATGCCAGAAAAGAGGCGCAGGGAGAACTGGATGAGAAGATAAAAGAATACGAGGACAATCTTGCGAAATACGAAAGCGAAAAAGCCGATGCAGAGGCTGAAATAAAAGCGGCAAGAAATAAAATCAGCAGCGGCAGAAAGACGATCAGCACAAACAGAAAGAAAATTAATTCCACAATTAAGGACATCAACTCGCAGATAAAAGAAGCCGAAGACAATGGTAAAAAGCTCGATGCCGGAATAGCAGAGGGAGAGAAGACAATCGGAGATTTAAAGACCAGTAAAGCCGGACTTGAAGCGGCTTTGGCAGGAGATCCGGATAATGAAGAGCTGAAAGCACAGCTTGAGGCCGTAAACGCCGGACTTCAAAAGGCTGAAGCCGAAGTGAACGGAGCACGAGCAAACAAAGCCAAAATCAGCGAAGGGCTTGCGACCGCCAATGACGGACTTAAAAAAGCCAAATCGGGGCTCAAAACTCTGGAGTCTAAAGAATCTGAGCTCAACAAAGCTGAACGCACACTGAACAGCAAGGAAGCAGAGGCAAAAGCCGAGTTTGCGGATGCTGAGAAGAAACTCGACGATGCGAAGGACAAAATAGATGAAGCGCAGGATAAGATTGATGATATGGAGACAGGCAATTCATATGCATTTGCCGTAACAAACAACACGGGATATTCATCTTTTGACAGCAATTCGAGCATAGTGGACAATATCGCAAAGATATTCCCGCTCTTCTTTTTCCTGATTGCAGCCCTCGTTTGTATGACGACCATGACGAGGATGGTGGACGAACAGAGAACTCAGATAGGAATACTCAAAGCTCTGGGATACAGCAATGCATCCATAGCCGGCAAGTATTTGTTCTACTCGGGAAGCGCTGCTTTCCTCGGCAGCATAGTCGGATTTTTCATTGGATGCAAGGTCTTCCCGGCAGTCATTTGGGACGCGTATACCATGATGTACGATTTCAGCGAAGATGTAGACTTCGTATTTGATCCGAAACTAGGAGCGATATCTATGGGGACCGCACTTTTGTGCTGTATGGGTGCAACCTGGCTTACAATCAGAAAGGACTTTAAGGTCGCATCCGCAGAGCTGATAAGACCGAAGACGCCTCAGGCAGGAAAGAGGATACTGCTCGAGAGAATCAAGCCTTTGTGGAAACGAATAAGTTTTCTCTACAAAGTCTCCATAAGAAATATATTCAGGGATAAAAAGAGATTCCTGATGATGGTGATAGGAGTGAGCGGATGCACAGCCCTTCTCATAGCAGGCATGGGAATCAAAACGACTATTGCGGAAGTGGCAAACTACCAGTTCAATGAGATATCGCTCTACGATTTTTCCGTATTCTTCAACAAGAATATGAATGAAAAAAGGCAGGAAGAGTTCAACAAACTCATGAAGGATGCCGGCGTCGACGAGAATAATATCAAATACATACATCAGGCGGAGGTCACATTAGAGCTTGCGGAAGGAGAAACCGACGTGACCTGCACGGCAGCAGATCCCGAGGGTTTCGACAGGTACATCAATCTTCATAATTCTGGACAACATGTTGATTTTCCACCGGTCGGAGAAGTCGTAATAGTAAAGAAACTCCATCATGACTTCGGAATCTCAGTGGGAGATAAGATAACGGTGCGCGACGGATTCAGAGAGGCCGAATTCAAAGTGTCGGGTGTTGCGGATAACTACGTATTCGATTCGATATACATGAGCGAGGATACTTACGAGAAAGCATTTGGTAAAAAGCCTGAGATCAAGACGGCTCTTGTTATTACAGATGATAATGCAGAAGAGACTGCCATAAGAAATGCAGGTGCCGTTGCTGCCGGATACGATGAGGCGGCTGCCGTAACGATCAACATTGATACTGAGGATAATGTAAATCAAATGATGAAGAGCCTCAATTCCGTGGTATACGTAGTCATACTCTCTGCAGCACTGCTGGCGTTTATAGTTCTCTACAATCTCACGAATATCAATATAACAGAGAGGGTGAGGGAGATTGCTACGATTAAAGTGCTGGGCTTCTATCAGATTGAAACATCCCTCTACGTGTTCAGGGAGAACATGTTCCTGACGGCAATAGCAGCGCTGGTCGGCGTACCGCTCGGCAAATGGCTTTTGAAATTCGTAATAGATAATATAGTTATCAAGATGATATTCTTCGAGCCGAAATTGACCAATATGGATATAGGCTTATCGGTGGTTCTGACATTTGTATTCGCCTTTGGAGTCAATCTCGTAATGCAGAGAAGACTCGCAAACATCTCTATGACAGAATCATTAAAATCAGTTGAATAGGGCTCGCTGCTGACGCGGCATTAAAAGAGGGCAGTTTTGATATGCTCCCTCTATGAGAGACAGTAAAAAATAAAACTGTTAATCATGGAGGGAGTTTTTCTTATGGAAAGGAAGGGCATAAAAATCTCTGCTGAGA
>CADAJM010000141.1 GCA_902788245.1 uncultured Eubacteriales bacterium
GCTGAGAAAGAACTTCAAGAAAGTCGGCATCGCAGGATACACACTCAACGGAGTTACATACTGGGCACAGGTATTCTCAAGCTAATAATAACGAAAGAACTTCTTCATAATTACTCCTTACATATAGTTCATCGTTACAGTAAAAATACATGAAAAGGGAGGTCCTAACCCAATCGGACCTCCTTTTTCTTGCGGTCACATTTCACAGTCATGTTTTGAAAAGTAAGCAAGATATTGTGTTCTTCTTGACAAGGAGCACACAATTCTTTGTATTTTTGTGCTATACTAATTTTGAATATTTATGTGAGAAGGAGGCGTAATATGAAGGTACAAATTGCATCTAAAAATTACCCTATGAGCGACAAGCTCAGCGACTACATCGAAAAGAAACTGAGCAAGCTCGACAAGTATTTCAATGAAGACGTTACTGCCAATGTCGTGGTATCCAAGCTCAGAGATACACCGAAGTTTGAGGCTACGATCAATGCCAAACAGGCCGTGTTCAGAGCTGAGATGGCCAACGACAGCATCTACGATGCAGTGGACATGGCTACAGATAAACTTGCAAACCAGATGACTAAGCTTAAAGGGAAACTGGAAGCGAGATACAAAGAGAACAAAGCTCTCAAGCTCGAGTTCGTACCTGAGCCTGAAGAAGACGAATACGATGATGAGATGGCCATCGTAAGGAGAAAGCAAGTTGAGCTCACTCCTATGGTGGCCGAAGAAGCAGTTCTCCAGATGGAGATGCTCGGACACGATTTCTTCGTGTTCCTCGACATGGATACAAACGCAGTCAGCGTTGTATACAAGAGAAGAGGGAAAGACTACGGTCTGATTGAGACAAGCAGATAGTTAGCGAAAAGAGGTAGCCGCATATGGCTTATGATGACTGGAACCCGGATGATTTCCTGGATTTTGACTACGGAGATAAGGGTCCCAAAAAACAAAGCAAAAAAGAATACAGAGACCAAGTCGACGACGCATACAACAAAGAGTATAACGAGTATCTTGCAAGTCGTAATCAGCGGCCTATGGATGTTCATGAACTTCCCGTTCAGGGAAAAGGAAAGAAAGTCAAACGTAAGAAACGCAAAGGCGGCAATGTAAACGAATCAGAGTTAGCCGCTCTTCGCAAGGCGCAGCAGGATGCGCAGGACAGATACCGGAGCAATTACGACAAGAACTATAAGAGGAAGACCGGAAAGAAAAAAGCACCGAGACCATCGGTATGGCTCACCAGACTCTATCTGATAGCATTTCTGGTATTTGCCGGATCCATGGCGATAATGGACGTGCTGCCTCTGGTCTGGTTCATTGCGCTCATCGTTCTGCTCATACTGATAAGTGCAGTCGTGCTTCCGAGGGTAAGACACGGAGGCAAGAAAAAGGGAACCAGAGCGCTTGCGGTGCTCTCGAGCCTCGTGCTTATCTTCCTTTATGTAATGGGCACGGCGTATGCGCTCGGCACGCTTTCGTTCCTGAGCTCTACTTCCGTACATAACGAAAAGAGCGTAGCAAGGATTACCAAAGATCCTTTCAACGTGGTTATCACGGGAATAGACGTGGACGGAAAGATAAGCGAAGAGGGAAGGTCTGACGTCAACATGGTTCTGACGGTCAACCCTTCGACGGGTCAACTTCTGATGACCTCCATCCCGAGGGATTACCAGATATTCCTTCAGGATAAGGACGGTGCGATGGACAAACTCACGCATACCGGTTTCTACGGCGTAGAGTCCACCATGCTCGCAGAGGAGAATCTGCTGGGCATCGTCGCCAACTACTATGTCAAAGTAAACTTCACAACCGTGGAGAAGTTCATAGATGCGGTCGGAGGAGTGGACGTGTATTCCGAGTACGAGTTCACGCCGGTCAAGATGAAAGACTGGACCGTGCAGGAAGGTGTCAACCACATGAACGGCAAACAAGCTCTTGCATTCGCAAGGGAGAGAAAGGCGTTCCCGTCGGGAGACAACCAGAGAATCAAAAACCAGCAGGCTGTGTTCGAGGCTCTGTTTAAGAAAGCCACGAGCAGTAAGACCATGCTGCTTAACTACAATAATGTACTGTCCGAACTCAAGGACTACTTCGAGATGAGTTTCAGCTCCAGAGAGATAAGATCTCTGGTAAAGAGGCAGATTGCCAAGAACATCAAATGGAGCATTTACAAAAACACTCTGACCGGAGGAGATGACTCGCAGCCGCTTTACGGCACGGGCGGGCAGTATGCATATGTCATGTCTCAGGACGAAAAGAGTATAGAACATGCCAAGGCACTCATTCAGGCGGTGCTTGCCGGTGAGCAACTGACCAAGGACGACGAGGGAGTCGTGCAGGTGCTGGCTAAAGAAGAAGGCGAAGGCGAAGAAGAAAGCGAATAACTGAAAAGGAAAACAGCGGATAATGATAAGCAACTTAATGGGATTATTACTGAGCATCAAGACTACGGACATCATCGATATTGTTATCGTTGCTTTCCTTTTA
This sequence comes from uncultured Eubacteriales bacterium, assembly GCA_902788245.1. Taxonomy (GTDB): domain Bacteria; phylum Bacillota; class Clostridia; order Peptostreptococcales; family Anaerovoracaceae; genus Crickella. The sequence continues at coordinate 2,488 of CADAJM010000141.1, forward strand.
TATAAGATGTTCGGATTTATCAGGGAGACCAGGGCGCAGCAGATGCTCTGGGGAATTCTCCTTATAGTTGCGGTGTTTATCCTATCCGAAGTGTTTGACCTTTCATTGCTTAACTGGCTGCTGACCAGGCTCATCACGGTAGGTCTTATCGCGGTCGTAATTCTCTTCCAGCCTGAGATAAGGCGAGCGCTCGAGCAACTCGGGCGGCGGGGCGTATTCCGAAATCAATTCAAAGATGTGAATAAGGAATCGGCATATGCGACAGTGCACATGCTTATCGATGCCGTCGATGATTTCTCGTCGACCAAGACCGGTGCCCTTATAGCGATAGAGGGAGATACCATGCTCACCGATATCATAGAGACGGGCGTTGTTATCGACTCGGAAATCTCGGTCAGACTTTTGGGCAATCTCTTCTACGAGGGGTCGCCGCTGCATGACGGTGCTGTCATCATCAGAGGAGACAGAATTTATGCGGCAAGCTGCGTGCTTCCTCTGACCAACAGAACAAGCATAGGTAAAAACCTCGGTACGAGGCACAGAGCGGGCGTCGGACTCAGCGAGATCTGCGACGCTTTGGTCATTATCGTATCTGAGGAGACGGGAGCTATCTCGGTTGCAAAGGACGGGGTTCTCAGGAGATTCCTCGACCTTAAGTCACTTGAGAAACTGTTGCTCGACATATACATTCCGGCGGGAGACAGCAATGATATTCTCTCCAGATTACTGAAAGGAGGGAAGCGCGATGAATAATGCTCAAAAATTGTTCAATATCATACTGGCGCTTCTCGTTTCGCTCGGCGGATGGATGTTTGTGGTCTACAATTACTACCCGATGACGGAAGTTGATTACAGCGATGTGCCG
>CADAJM010000142.1:0-978 GCA_902788245.1 uncultured Eubacteriales bacterium
TGACGGGCTTCGAGGTCAACGGCAAGGCGTTCAAGCTCATCTCTACGTTTGTCGTCATCAGGGCTTGCTCCGAAACTCATATCATAAAGTATTGAGTTGAGATAAAGACCGGTTCCGCCGCAGACTATAGGAACTTTTCCCCTTGAGAGAATTTCGTCTATTTGTTCAAGAGCGAGCTCCTGGTATTTTGCAACAGTCATGGATTCCTTTGGATCTATAATCGAATATAGGTGATGCGGAATTCTCTGCATGTCTTTGGTCGTAGGTTTTGCAGATCCTATGTCCATATATCTGTACAACTGAACCGAATCGCAATTGACTATCTCACCTCGGATTCTTTTTGCGAGATAGTATGCGATCAGGCTTTTTCCGGTGGCCGTGGGGCCGGAAATTATATATACTGTTTTGCTCATATTAATCTCCCGATACCTATAATTGTTAGTTCTATTTTCTCTTAAATGCCCTTTCGGCATCATATTTCGTGATCTTTATAAAAGTGGGTCTGCCATGCGGACATGAATAAGGATTATCGCAGTTTGCGAGTTCATCTATAAGCGATGATATTTCCATTTCAGACAGTCTGTCTCCACTCTTTACGGCAGACTTGCAAGACTTCATAATGAGTTTGTCAATTACTGTATCATTCTGATATCCGCACGTTTCTGCAGTCTCACAGAATGAAACGGCAAATTCTTGAGCTTCTTTTGTGTTCATAAATGACGGTATCTCTCTGATTATGAAACTGCCTCCGCCGAAATCTCCAATATCATACCCCATCGAACTGAGCGCTTCAAGAAGTTCATCTTTGAGCTGATATACATCTGCGCTTACATTGATAATTATAGGGCTTAAGACCGGTTGGCGTATTTTTTCAGAGGAATAATATACAGCCATAAGTTTTTCGTAGAATATTCGCTCATGCGCCGCATGCTGATCGAATACGTACAGGGTTTCACCGGCTTCCGTGATTATATATGT
>CADAJM010000142.1:1039-4384 GCA_902788245.1 uncultured Eubacteriales bacterium
ATCCCAATGCTGTATTCGGGAATCTTCGTTGCTTGTTTCGGGTGCTTCTCTTTGAATGCTGCCGAGAAACTCTTTTATCGATGTTTGCTCAGATTCGCGCACTAATGTAACAGGCGAATAATCCGGCATCTCATATTGAGTAGTTGCAGGTTTTGATACACCGTGAGTCTTAATTGAAGGCTTAGGTACGGAGCGTCCTGAGTTCAGAGCATCGGATACCGCAGCGATGATTCTGTTCGATATGTCCTCAGGATGCAGGAATAGCACCTCTCGCTTGCCCGGATGAATATTAACATCGAGATCGTACGGATCCGCATCGATGAAGAGGATGGCTACGGGGAAACCAGAAAAAATTCTGCCTGTGTACCCATCAATTAAAGCCTTTTCAATTATTTTGTTTGAAACCGGTCTGCCGTTTACATAAAATAATTGACCTTTTTTGCTGCTGAGGACGGTCATAGGATCGGATACATATCCGCGCACGCCTTCTCCTGAAACAGGTATCAACTCGGAATGAGCTCTGTCCGGATATAGCGATTTGATGACTGAAGCGGAATCCCCTCTTCCGTCAGTACTAAACAGAGTTTCTCCTTTGTTGATCATCATGAACCTAATGTCCGGATAACATATTGCATAATTCTGGACGAGTTCTATGATTGCAGATGCTTCTCTTGCATCTGACTTCATAAACTTCCTGCGTGCAGGTGTGTTGTAAAAAATGTCTTCAACAATTATGGTTGTACCTGCATTCGTACCGAGTTTTTCTTTTGATATCAGTTTTCCTGCGTGCAGTATGAGTTTAGTGCCGGAAGTTTCATCGGCTGTTTTGCTGACAATGGTGAGTCTCGAAACGGCACTGATGCTGGCCAGGGCTTCTCCTCTGAAACCGAGGGATTGTATGTTATCCAAATCTGTGACTTTGGAGATTTTGCTCGTTGCGTGACGCAGAAACGCTGTCTCTATCTCATCGGATGCTATTCCGCATCCGTTGTCAGTTATCCTTATGTATGACGATGCGCCTTTTAATTCAACAATAACGGAAGACGCAGCTGCATCTATCGAATTCTCAATCAATTCTTTGACTGCGGAAACAGGCCTTTCAATTACTTCTCCGGCCGCTATTTTATCCGATATGAAACTGTCCAATACCTTAATCATCGCAGCCCTCTTTGTTTGCAAGTTTTATAATGTCCTGTAAGCGATTGATTGCCTGCAGTGGAGTCAAATTATCAATATCAATTGCCTTAATGCAATCGAGCAATTCATTGTCGGGATGAGTTTTGATATCGTTGACTACCGGATGGTCTGAAGCAGAATTGCTAACGCTCGGACCATTTTCAAGCTCGCTCAGTTTATCTTCGGCATCCTTTCTTATTGAAGTAGGTACACCTGCTATCCTTGCAACATGTATCCCGTAACTCTTACTTGCAGAGCCTTCAACTATATTATGCAGGAATACTATGTCATTGCCGTCTTCTGCTACAGCGACAGAAAGATTAAAGACGCCCTCAGCCTCATCTGCGAGCTCGGTAAGCTCATGATAATGGGTCGCAAACATAGTCCTTACTTTGTGATCTTTAGAAGCCAGATACTTCGCAGTTGCCCATGCTATTGACAGACCGTCAAACGTGCTCGTGCCTCTGCCGATTTCATCCAAGATAATAAGACTTCTCTCGCTTGAGTTTCTTAGTATGCCTGCAAGCTCGCTCATCTCAATATAGAATGTGGATTGACCGAAAGCGAGGTTATCAGATGCACCGATTCTGGTAAATATTCTGTCTGTAATACCTATAACGGCCGAATCAGCAGGTACGAAAGAACCCATCTGTGCCATGAGAACTATCACGGCAGTCTGCCTCATATAGGTAGACTTTCCTGACATATTAGGCCCTGTGATTATGAGCATGCTCTTATCCTGCATGTTCATATATGTATCGTTTGCAACGAATATGCCTGCACCCAGCAATTTCTCAACTGCCGGATGGCGTCCTGCTTTTATTTCAATGGCGTCCCCGTCGTTAACTACAGGTTTGACATAATTGTTGTCTGATGCGACTTTTGCAAATGATAAGAGAACATCGAGCTCTGCAACTGCCGAGGATGACTTTTGCAGGCAATCTATATACGGCATTACGGCGTCTCTGAGATTGCAAAACTCCTCGTATTCAAGTTTGTTTATCTTATTCTCCGCACTCAGGACGAGATCTTCTTTTTCCTTGAGCTCCGGCGTTATGTATCGTTCATTATTTACAAGAGTTTGTTTCCGGATATAGTCATCCGGCACTTTATCTGACATGCCTTTGCTGACGTCAATATAATACCCGAAAACTTTATTGTAGCCGACTTTTATGGTTTTGATACCCGTACGCTCTCTTTCGCCGGCTTCAAGACCTGCAATCCAGGATTTGGCTCCGGCAATCGAGTCTTTAAGTTCGTCCAACTCCTTTGAATACCCTCTCTTTATGATGCCGCCGTCTGTGATCGTCATAGGCGGTTCTTCTACAATTGCTCTGTCGATTGAATTGTATAGATCCGTAAAATCAGAGATGCGGGAGTTTATATCTCCGAGAAGACTGTTATTAAAATACTCCAAGAAAGATTTGATATCCGGGAGTTCTCCTATTGTCTTTTTGAGCGCCTGCAAATCTCTCGCATCTGCTCTTTTGGATGCGATTCTGGCGGTAAGTCTCTGGAAATCATAAATTCCTTTGAGGGACGAAGTTAAATTATTGGAATTCAAAGGGTCTTTTAGCAGTGCATCGACTGCAGAAAGCCTGTTATCTATTTCTGCCCTATCTGTCAAAGGCTCTTTAATCCAGGTCCTTATGAGCCTGCCGCCCATGGCGGTTTTGGTCTTATCAAGTACGCCGAGGAGCGAGCCTTTTGTATCATGATCATATATCGTTTCAAGAAGCTCGAGATTTCTTATTGTATTTCGGTCGAGCCTCATGTTCATTCCGTCTTGCTTGATGCTGAGCTCTCTGATCTGAGCAGGGTCAGCTTTTTGAGCTTCGCTGAGGTATATAAGCAGTGATCCGAGTGCAGCTATGAGATTATCTCTACCCTCAAGGTCAAGCGGTATAAGAGATGCTGTCTCAAAATGCCTCAGCAAATACTCTCTGCACGCCTTTGTGCTGTAATATGAATCGTCCAGTTTATCAATAAAAGGATTGATATAGTGGGACTGAAGTTTATCCTTTATAAGTTCGTATCCGGATTCGCTGATAATGAGCTCCTTGATATCAAGCGAAGCGAGTTCGTTTATCAGGTTTTCATTATCTGCATCATCCGCAAACTCGTTGGCTTTGAGTTCGCCGGTTGTGATATCGGCAACAGCAAGTGAAG
>CADAJM010000143.1 GCA_902788245.1 uncultured Eubacteriales bacterium
GTATCGTGGTCACCAATGACATCGCAAGGGACTACGGCTATGACATCGACACGCTCTTCGACACGGCTCTGGCGAATATGCAGGCTCTGTATCCTGCGCAGATGATGAGCCTCGAGAGCGCAATCTTCGGGAACGGAAGCAACGTCCTCGACAGCGACGGCGAGGACATCGACGGAATGTACACCCTTATGATTGACGGAATGCACAACTTCGGTGCAAGCACGCTTGCATACAAGGGCATAGCCGAGAGGATAAGACGCCTTTTCGGAAGCGGATACTATATCTTGCCGAGTTCGCTCCACGAGGTCATACTCCTCAAGGACGACGGAACGGCGACCGCCGACAACCTCAAGGCGATGGTCGTTGAAGCCAACCGCTCCGTGGTCGCTCCGTCAGACGTGCTGTCAGACAGCGTTTTCTACTACGGCGCAGACGGACTGAGCCGTGTAGCATAGTGGTGGGCGAGGGGAGAAATCTCCTCGCCCGACCGGGCGGCCCCTCCGGGGACCGCCCGGATTTCCTATCCCGCCCCGGCCCGGCTCTGACAGTTTCGGCCCAGGCCTTCACATGTCGGTGCGAGCCTCCCAACCCAAGATGCTGAAAGGTAGGTCCTGCAGAGCAGGACTCAATTTGTGGCTGTTTTGCTTTTGCCCTTAGCCTATCACAGCCGGGGCAGCCCACTGTAAAGGGTATAGCGAGCCGTTTCACGGCCCTTTACAGAGCCCCTTGCTGCGCATAACGGCTGGTGCAAAGCAAAACACGAGGGTGCAGGGCAAGAGCTACTGCATCAGAGCCAGAAAGGAGAGTTAACATCATGGCTAACAACAACAACGGCAGAGATCAGATCACTTTTGAGATCAAGGAGCACATCGGTGTAATAGAGACCAACGACAACGGATGGTCGCTTGAAGCCAATATCGTGCAGTGGAACGGCGGAGCTGACAAGCTTGATGTCCGCTTCTGGTCACCGGATCATCAGCGCATGCAGCGCGGATCCACGTTCACGCAGGAGCAGGCCGCGAAGCTGACTCGCATCCTTCAGGCAAGGTTCGCATAGAGCCTGCCGGACCAGATGATAGGGAAGGGCTCGTGCCCTTCCCGGTTGTCGTGCTGCGAGCACGATTGTATGCCCGCCCCGCATTATTTCCAGTCCTCATCGTGCCGCGAGCACTGACAATACTGCTCCCACCCCCCCCAGGATAGTCGCTCTGTTAAACAGGCGAACGAGGCAACGGTGCGTCATCGCGGATTGTACCAAGAAACCTATTGATAATATAACGCCCTAAAACACGTCGGAACAGGTGGTGGCAGGGATAGAAATCCGCATCAAAGTGTGGTAAACTCATACCAAGAAACCTATTGATAATATAACGCCCCTAAAGAGAGGGGATCTGTTATGAATGATACCGATTATGTTACTCCGTATATGGAGGCTTTGCATGATGATAATGAGATGGATGCTCGAGACTTTTACCGCTGGGTTTTTCCTGAAGGGAGCCTGGAGGAGAAGGGGACTGTTATTGTGAATGAAGATGGTCAGCGCGAGTATTCGTATCAGACTGAGGGGTATAAGTACAACGCCATTGTGGTGGAGGTAACCGACAAGAAGAAGCTGGTGCCGAAGAAGAGATGGGATAATGAGTCTAAGGAGTGGATCATTCCGAAAGTATGGGACAAGGAAAAGGAGAAGTGGATCGACGATCCTTCGCAGATGAAAGAGAAGACTGTCGTTTACAGATATACGGTCACCGATGATTTGGATGTCATTGACGATCTTCAGAGAAGCAAGTACTTCTGTCTTATGTCTCCGCTGACTTATGTGGGAAACAACAGATCCGCGGAGAATGCCCGGGAATGTTATGCCATCGTCGTGGATCTTGACATGATAAGGATCGAGAACGGATATCCCGTCGGCTTCAGGAATCTTCTGGAACAGATGAAACTCAGGCCGGAGGAATCCGCTTTTGCAGTGCCTCCGTGCAGCGCTATTTGTGCGAGCGGTACAGGCGCTCATATATGGTGGATCCTCGACAGACCTGTTCACATGTATCCAGGTTATGTGGACGAGCTACAGAAGCTGAAGAGAGCCTTGACCAATCGTGTTTGGAACAGTGAAGTTGTGGACATAGCCAGCAGGAAGGATGTGCAGCAGGAAGGAATATTTCAGGGCTTCAGAGTAGTTGGAACGAAAACCAAGATCGACACTCGAGCCCGAGTATTTAAAATGGGAGAGAAGGTTACCCTCGAAGATCTCAACCGGTACGTGAAACCGTCTGACAGAGCAAATATTAAAGAGGCCGGCAGGGGGAGAATGACATGGCAGCAGGCGCAGCAACTTTATCCCGAATGGACAGAGAAGGTTGACCGGATAAGAGATTTGAAGAATATATTGTCCGAACTGAGAGATGAATCTCGGGCAGAGGAGGATCCGAAAAAGAGGGAGAAGCTGCTGAGCGATATAAACGACATAAAGAATGAAATAACGGAACTGGAGAAGCGCAAGATATGGCCGGTTAACCGAAGGGTGTACGAGTGGTGGAAAGACCAGATCCGGGAGGGTGCCGCATTCGGTCATAGATACTGGTGCATAGCAATGCTCGCGGTGTTTGCACGGAAGACGAGCTATTATGAGGGAGACAGTATGATAGAAATTCCTGATAGAAAGAATCCCGGTCAGATGAAGAAAAAGCTGAAATTATATCAAGCTTTATCAAACAGTATTACATTGGAAAAGAAAATCTACCTAATAAAATTATGATAAAGGAAGAAATTGAAGATAAAGAGCTACTAGAGCTATTACTTACACAAGCAGCAGATCGAAAGGTAGAAATAAAAACACCACAAAAAGGTGAAAAATTAAGACTTGTTGAAATGGCTGAAAACAATGCTTTCATAACACTAAACAACAAAGAAAAGGAAAAAAACAACGTATTAACAGAGCTTAAAGAAGTACTAAAACTAGATAAATATCCAAGAAAAATTGAGTGCTACGATATTTCAAATATCTCAGGAAACTTTATAGTTGCAGGAATGTGCGTTATGGAAAATGGTGTTATAAAAAAGAATTTATCAAGAAGATTCAAAATAAAATCTGTAGTATATAACCAAGATGATCCGAAGTGCATGAATGAAGTAATTACAAGAAGGTTAAAGCATTCAATTTCCGCGGAAGACTCAGGATTTGGAAGGCTTCCGGACGTTATATTTGTAGACGGTGGTATTACACAAATAAGAGCAGCAAAGCAAGCAATGTATGATTTAAATCTAAATATTCCAATTTTTGGATTAGTAAAAAATGACAAGCACCAAACAAGAGGTTTAA
>CADAJM010000144.1 GCA_902788245.1 uncultured Eubacteriales bacterium
GCGACGCGAGGAACTTCGTAGAGAGGTGACCAGCCTACTCTGAGAGGAGGGTTCTTGGTTCCTTCCTCAACAGGGAGAAACGGTCTGTATCTCCACATTGTTCTGTCATCGCTTGCTGCGATCTTTTCAGGGCTCGATACTGTCTTGATGTAGTCATAATCATAAACTACGTCCAGAATTCCTCCGCATTCGCAGGTGGTTGCATCGGGCGTAGCTTCATATTCAGCACCGCATTTTATACATTTAAGGCATTTTACGTTTTTCATAATAACCTCCGATCAAATTCAAATCTGCACATACAATGATACTCAATTCCGAGCCTCTAAACAACAATTAATTCACCACATTGTACATTCTTTTGAACACTGATTTACCCATGCGTTTTTAGGGCTTATGCGGGTTCAAATTTAATGCTAAAAGTATTGTTTGCATAATAAAATTGTTTTATAATTATTTCATCGATAATTGGATCTGCGGACATGACTATGTAAGGAATATCATGAAAGCAGTGTTTTCTGTAAGTAACTACAGGGAGGATAATTATGAAAAAGTTTTTAGCACTATTAGTTAGCCTGATGATGGTTCTTACTCTTCTCGTCAGCTGCGGTGGCGGCGGCGGTGGCGAAGAAGCTGCTGATGGCGGTGGTGATGATTTCAAAGTCGCACTGATTTGTCTGCACGATGAAAACTCCACCTACGACCTCAACTTCATCAACGGATTCAAAGAGGCTATGGGAGAACTCGGCCTCAGCGAAGATCAGTACATGATCAAGACCGGCGTTCCTGAAGGTCAGGAGTGCTACGATGCAGCAGCAGAGCTCGCTGATGCAGGCTGTAAACTGATTTTCTCCGACTCGTTCGGACATCAGGACTACATGCTGCAGGCTGCTCAGGAATTCCCTGATGTACAGTTTGTAAGCTGCACAGGCGACAAGGCTCTTGTTTCCGGTCAGGAAAACTATCACAATGCATTCGCATCGATCTACGAGGGACGTTACCTCGCAGGTGTTGCAGCAGGCATGAAGCTCAACGAGATTAAGGAAGCAGGAAAGCTCAAAGGCGATGTTCCTAAGATGGGATATGTCGGAGCATTCACATATGCAGAGGTTATCTCCGGATATACTTCATTCTATCTCGGCGCTAAGAGCGTATGTCCTGACGTTGTTATGGACGTAACATTCACAGGTTCTTGGTACGATGAGACCGCTGAAAAGGAAGGCGCTAACAAGCTGATCCAGGGCGGAGCAGACCTCATCTCACAGCACGCTGACTCCTTCGGAGCACCTACAGCGTGCGAGACAGCAGGAATTCCTAACGTATCCTACAACGGAAGCACAAAGGATGCAGGCCCTAACACTTACATTATCTCTTCGAAGATTAACTGGGCTCCGTACTTTAAGCTGGCTTCAGAGGCAGTTCAGAAGGGCGAGGCATTCGACGAAAATAACAACTGGACAGGAACACTTGACACAGACTCCGTACAGCTCACAGAGCTCAACACGGACGTAGCTGCTGAGGGAACTCAGGCTAAACTCGACGAAGTAATGGCAGGACTCAAAGACGGTTCAATCCATGTATTTGATACCAGCACATTCACAGTTGAAGGAAAGAAACTTGATTCCTACAAAGCTGACGTTGAGGCTGATGAAGCTTATGAGGCGGATACAGAAGTAATCTCTGACGGATACTTCCATGAGTCCGAGTACAGATCAGCTCCGTACTTCAACCTCGCTATCGACGGCATCACAAGACTGGACGAGAAGTTCTAATGTATTAACATTATAATAATTCGTTATTAATAGTTTTGACCGGTCATGCCAATGCATGGCCGGTCAATCTTTCAAGAAAGAAGATTCGATATCGGAAAGGGGAAGATTATTTTGCAGGACAGCAGAACACCCGCAGTTTCGATGAGAAACATTACAAAGACATTCGGCACGATTGTTGCTAATAAGAATGTAGATCTCGATATATACCGCGGAGAGATATTGTCGCTTCTCGGCGAGAACGGTTCGGGCAAGACGACGCTGATGAACATGCTCTCGGGTATCTATTATCCGGATGAGGGAGAGATTTATATGGACGGCGAGCCTGTCGTCATCTCTTCTCCTAAGGACGCAGCCGATCTGGGCATAGGCATGATTCACCAGCACTTTAAACTGGTTAATGTCTTTACCGCTGCCCAGAACATTATTCTAGGCATGGACCATGATGCCGAAAGCGGTAAAAAGATTCCGGGCTTCAGCAAACTCGAGGTCGAAAAGGCCTCGCAGAAGATACGCGAAATATGCGATCTCTACGGATTTGATGTTGACCCTGATCAGAAAGTATACGATATGTCTGTATCTCAAAAGCAGACAGTTGAAATCGTCAAGGTTCTCTTTAAGGGAGCTGACATACTGATACTCGATGAGCCTACCGCGGTACTGACTCCGCAGGAGACCGAAAAACTCTTCAAAGTGCTGCATAATATGAGAGAAAACGGCAAGACTGTTGTCATCATCACTCATAAGCTGCACGAGGTGGAAGCCATATCGGACAAGGTAGCCATACTTCGTAAAGGCGAGTATATCGGAACATTGATAACAAAGGAGACCAACGCCCAGGAAATGACCAATATGATGGTTGGGCGCGAGGTCAAACTCAACATAGACAGACCGGAACCGCACGATGTTAAGCCTAGGATAGAGGTGAAGAATCTGACTGTCAGATCGGATGACGGACTGCTCAAACTTGATGATGTGAGCTTTACTGCCAATACGGGAGAGATTCTCGGTATCGCCGGAATATCCGGATGTGGCCAGAAAGAACTGCTTGAATCCATTGCAGGACTTCAAGTCATCGAAAGCGGAGAGATTAACTACATCGAAGATGACGGCTCAAGATCGAGTCTCATAGGCGCTGACCCTGTCGAGATAGAGGCGAAGGGAGTACAGCTCTCATTCGTACCCGAAGACAGACGCGGCATGGGTCTTGTGGGCAACATGGACCTCTCTGATAACATGATGCTGAGATCCTTCAGAAAGGGCAAGGGAGTATTCACCGACCGTAAAACTCCATATGCACTCGCAGACAAAGTCGTAAACGATCTCGAAGTTGTGACTCCGAGCATAGAGACTCCGGTCAGA
>CADAJM010000145.1 GCA_902788245.1 uncultured Eubacteriales bacterium
GACCGTTGAAATGCTTGAAGCAGCAAGGGCGGAGATAGAAGCTATACCGGAAGCCAATATCACGTCATCTTTTCCTAACAATCTCGAGATCGGCGGACCTAAGACGAGTAAGAAGGATGCTCTTGAGGAGCTGACTAAGATGCTCGGAGTCGACCGCTCTGAACTCATGTGCTGCGGTGATGCTCCTAATGATATCGGCATGATAGAATACGCCGGTCTCGGAGTAGCAATGGGAAATGCATGGGGCGGCACCAAGGAGCATGCAGACTATGTAACTGCATCAAATGACGAGGACGGAGTGGCTAAGGCTATAGAGAAGTTCGTGCTTTGTGACTGAATGACACCGAAGATCATATAGGCTGGTAACAGCGGTTTTCTGCGGAATATGGCGGATAACCGCTGTTTTGTTTTGCACTTTTTTACAAAGGTGTGATTTATGCAGGAAACCGTGATTATTCTGTTCGACACATTTTCAGATGGATGCTACCATTACGTACCCGGAAGTGAAAAGGCGTCACATGAGTATGGGATTATTGAGAATTGAGCCGGAGGTGGATCATGAGAAGATACTGCAAGATGGTTGGAAATGCCGGCGAGGAATTCGCTGCAAAGATCCTTGAGGATGAAGGCTACATGATACTCGAGAGGAACTACCGCACAAGAATAGGAGAGATAGATATCATCGCAGCCAGGGACGGGGTAGTCCATTTTATAGAGGTCAAGACCAGGACGAGCGATGAATACGGATATCCGGCGGATGCCGTTACTGAAGAGAAGCAGAACACGATCAGGCGCTCGGCAGAGATATACATGGCCAGGAGGAGACTTATGTGGAGGGCGTACTCCATCGATGTGGCGGAGGTCACTTTCAATCTTATTGAGGATTGTATATAGGAGGGAGCCATGTTCAGCAGGATACATACAGCAGTATGCAGAGGTGTTGAGGGGAAAGAAGTATATGTAGAGACTGACATTGCCAGGGGCCTGCCGGGGATATACATAGTTGGACTTGCTTCAACAATGGTCATGGAGTCAAGGGAGAGGATCAAGAGTGCGATAATCAATTCTGATCTTGAGTATCCGCGCGGCAGGATAACGGTCAGTCTGACACCGGCAAGCCTCAGAAAGAACGGCAGCGGTCTTGATCTGCCGATCGCGGCAGGGGTGCTGGCTTCCTGTGCATATATAGATGCGGTCAAAGCATGGGAATACGGGATCATAGGTGAACTGTCACTTGAGGGTCGCGTGCTCGGTGTCAGCGGTGTGCTGCCTATGATCATATGCATGAAGGACGCAGGGATCAGAAAGGTGATAATACCTGCAGAGAATGCAGCGGAAGCATCTCTTGTGAGCGGACTGGAAATATATCCGGTGAGGAGTCTGGCGGAATGCATTGAGATTATCAACGGCGGAGGAAATGCAGAAAGTATCAGTATAGCTGTTGATGAGGACGGTGTTGTGATCGAAGCCAGTGCTGGCCATTCAACCGGAGACTTTGCTGATATAAAAGGACAGGAAAACGCCAAGAGAGCTCTTACTATCGCTGTGGCAGGGAGACACGGAATCCTTATGGTAGGAAGCCCGGGATGCGGCAAGACGATGCTGGCAAGCAGACTCCCGGGCATTATGCCGCCGATGACTGAGGATGAGTGCCTGGAGACCGCAGTGATATATTCAGCCGCAGGCAAGACGCGCGCGCAGAAAGATCTGCTGACAAGGCCTTTCAGGAATCCTCACTGCACTATAGGGAGAGCAGGCCTAATCGGTGGCGGCAGCATTCCTGTGCCGGGAGAGATCACTCTTGCTCATAATGGTGTCCTCTTCATGGATGAGGTCTGTGAATACGATACGAATACCATTGAGGCTCTGAGAACTCCTATTGAAGAGAAGAAGATAGTCCACTTCAGAAAGGGGGACAGCTATGTCTTTCCCTGCAATTTCCAGCTGGTGATGGCGGCCAATCCCTGTCCCTGCGGATACTTCGGAGACAGCAAAAGGATGTGCAAGTGTTCAGAAGCACAGCTTGAACGCTACAGAAAGAAGCTCAGCGGTCCTATGATGGACAGGATAGATATGCGCATCAGCATGGAGAAGGTCGAGTTCGAAGACCTCAGGACTGAAGGACCATTAGAAGGAGATGGACGGGATTCAGCCAGCGTCCGTATCAGTGTTGAGAGAGCAATTAGTTTTGCCCATAGAAACGGGAGAACAGGGTATAACGCTGACATGTCTGAAAGTGAGATAGATATGTACTGCGCGCTGGGGCCAGCTGAGGAGAAGTTCATGAAGAGGGCTTATGATGCTCTTAAGATGACACCAAGGTCATATAAGAAGACCTTGAAGGTTGCAAGGACGATTGCAGATATTGCAGGCAGCAGAGAGATACGAGAAGAGCACCTTGCAGAGGCCTTAAGCTATAGAATGCTCGATCAAGTAAATGAGTGATACAGAGAATTAAATATGAAGACAAATGATGATTACATTCAGCAGGAACATGAGGTTCTAGAGTATTTTGGAATTACAAGAATCAATGATTACATTCATGTCCAGAAAAGAGTATTAGCCACACTACCTGAGGAATTTTATGGTGAGGTCCTGATTAAAGAAAATGGAATGGCTGTTGATGTCGGGAAAAGAGGGATAAAAGAGACCTTTGGGGATAAGAGACACTATGAGTACCTACCCAGGTGGTTTAAAATTGCAAAACTGGCAACTGTAACTGAGATACCTGATCTACTTAGAAAAGCTACTGTGAGAGATTCTAATATAGATAATTATCACGAAGGGAAAACATCAAAATATGATTATCTCGAAACGGAAACTGAAGTATTGGGAACGGAATGTATCGTAGGATTTGATATTAAGAAAACGGAAATTAAAAACAGATTCCATTTACATAGAGTAGAAATAAAAAAGCGACCAGAGGCTTAACCTCTCTCACTTTCGCAAGAGCATTTCGAAGCCTTCTGCTCGCATGTGTAATATATCATTAACGCATTGATAAATCAATAGGTGGAAAAGATGAGTACCATTAAAGATATCGAGAGAATAGATATAACC
>CADAJM010000146.1 GCA_902788245.1 uncultured Eubacteriales bacterium
CTGCGCCTGCAACCATCCGTTCTTCTCTTGCGATTCTCTCTTGCTTTGCCTGTTCGACAGCACGAATTGATTCTTCGTTCAGGTGATTAAGCTCTGCAAGCGCCGCTGCACTATTTGCAAGAGATTGATTTAGACCACTTATATCAAATTTCATAAGATGATAAGTCCTTCTTTACCATTACAACAATTGTTTATGCAGCTACATTATGATGAAAGGAATAATGACGAAGAGTCTTTTAACGCATTAGATCTTCTGGATTATATATACTGTATTCTGCATTCTGCAAAATATAGAAAAAAATACAGTGATTTACTCAAAAGCGAATTTCCCAAAATACCTTATCCTACTGATAAAAATACATTTTGGGAGTATGTAAATCTTGGAAAAAAACTCAGGATACTTCATCTTATGAGAGACTCTTACAGTGAGGGCTATGTCCAACTCCAAGGCAATGGTGAAAACATAGTTGAAAAAGCTGTTTTCGCAGATGATGCTATATATATTAATAAAAGACAATACTTCTCTCCTGTTAGTGAAGAAATATGGAATACTTTTATTGCAGGATATCAGCCATTGCAAAAGTGGATGAAAGATCGGAAAAACAAACAACTATCAGATGTAGATATCGAGCATTATTGTTATATGGTTGAGGCAATAAGGAAAACTGTTTCTGTGATGCGAGAAATAGATGAAATTATAAAAGTTTAATACTATAAAGAAAAAACTACTACATAGCCGGTGTTTACCGATTGGTGACATCGGCTTTTATTATGTCCAGAATTACGGGAGAAAGGAGGCAATTATATGCCGAGATTAAGTAAAAAGTACAAACAAGAGATGGTTTTCTATCTCGATGAGCGCAATCGTATCAGGTACAACGATCTCTGTAAAAAGTGTGAGAAAGGAAATCAATCTTGTCAGCTGGAACGGAGCTGAACCGAAGTATGACATCGGGAACTGGCATCCGGACTGAGAAAAGTGCGAAAAGGGTATTACCCTGAATGAGGAAGAAACTCGCACTCTTATGAATGCGCTGAAGGAGGTGTTTGGAGAAGAAGAATAACAGAAGACAGTCAAAGCATAGGCAACAGTTATTGGATAGACGGAGGTGTATGACACCTCCGTTTTGCTGGTATGACGGGCATGCCGTCAATCTGTGGTGAAAGTCCACAAGGCGCGTAGCCAACGACGAACCCCATAGCGACTCCCAAGGTTCAAATCGTGAGGTTTGGGCGAGAAGAAGGGATAGCGAAATCGTAGCCTGACGAACAGAAACCTAATAACGAGGCGCATACGGCGGATAAGCGGGCCAGAAGTCGCGAAGTCCAAAAGTTGGTCGTAACCCGTGTGTGTAAATTAGGCAGGTAGACGAGGAAAGATTGACGACTTATCCCGTGAGGTCTCACGGGTGGAGAAATCCGCAGTAACAACGAACCGTGAGAAGTCAGCCAAGGTCATAGTAGTGAGGAAGTCTCTGTAATGGAGATGGAGCGAAGGACCGAACAATCCAATAGTCAAATGGAACTCTCAAGGCAAGTATCCGTATCCGACGAGGGCTGTAGTAGCAAAGACGTAACGGAGCGAAAGGTTCACAGGAGGTAGGAGTAAGGATACGAGAGCGAAGGAAGGAAAGGAGACAAATCTATGTCGCAACTCTTAGAGGAGATACTCTCAAGGGACAACATGATGCGAGCGTACAAGCGAGTAGTCGCGAACAAAGGCGCAAGCGGAGTGGACGGGATAACGACCGAAGAGGTCAGACAATATCTCATAGAGAACTGGGAGAATATCCGCGAACAGATCCGAAACCGCAAGTACAAACCTCTGCCGGTACGCAGGGTAGAGATACCTAAGCCAAACGGAGGGGTGCGTAACCTCGGGATACCGAGTGTGGTTGACAGAATCATTGAGCAGGCAATCTCGCAGAGGCTGACTCCAATAGTTGAGCCACTATTCAGTGACTACAGCTACGGCTTCAGACCGAAGCGCAGGGCACAACAGGCAGTCATCAAACTGCTCGAATACCTCAATGACGGATACACGTATATTGTGGACATCGACCTCGAGAAGTTCTTCGACAATGTCCCACAGGACAAACTCATGTACCTTGTACACGGGATAATCGACGACGGAGATACAGAATCACTTATCCACAAATACCTCAAAGCAGGTGTGATGGTACAGGGGAGGTATGAAGCAACGGAGAAAGGAACACCGCAAGGCGGGAACCTCTCACCGCTCTTGTCCAACATCATGCTCAACGAACTGGACAAGGAACTCGAAGCAAGAGGATTGCACTTTGTGAGGTATGCAGATGACTGCGTCATCGCAGTCGGCAGCAGCGCTGCCGCAAACAGAGTCATGCACACAATAACGAAGTGGATAGAGAAGAAACTCGGACTGAAGGTCAACATGACCAAGACGAAAGTCACAAGACCGAACAACCTCAAATACCTCGGCTTCGGATTCTGGAAAGACAGCAAAGATGGGCAATGGAAGGCAAGACCTCATCAGGACTCAGTGGAAAGATTCAAGCGCAAACTCAAGAACCTCACCGATAGAAGCTGGTCAATCAGCATGGATGACAGAATCAAGAAGCTCAACGCAGTCATCCGTGGATGGATTAACTACTACAGGATGGGAAGCATGAAGCAAGCACTTATACGAATCGACAAGCATCTGAGGAACCGCATGAGAATCGTCATATGGAAGCAATGGAAGAAGAGTGAAAAGCGATATTGGGGACTGCGCAAACTCGGGGCACCCGAGTGGATGGCAAAACAGTCAGTAGGATTTGGAGACCACTACCAAGCGGTCGCAAAAACAACGGGACTGCGCCTCATCAGCAAAGAAATCCTCGCAAGGCGAGGACTTCTCAGCTGTGTAGATTATTATTTATTGGGTTGAACCGCCGTATGCCGAACGGCACGTACGGTGGTGTGAAAGGGGCTACGGGTTAGCCCCTATTCGATTG
>CADAJM010000147.1 GCA_902788245.1 uncultured Eubacteriales bacterium
CGTTTCTATAAAGGAGGTCAAATAATGAGTTTGTTTATTCCAGGCGTGAATAAGCCTGAAAAGTGTTGCTACTGCCCGCTCGTGAGGTACTACCACGAGAACGGGCGTGTATGGTGCAATGTGCTTAATGAGATAATTGCAGAAATACCATACGAGGATCGATTGCTTGATTCGGCTCTTGAGAATATCGAGATACCGGAGTTCTGCCCTCTTGTTGAGATCAAAGCCCCACACGGAAGGCTTATAGATGCGGATGCATATGATTATCCGGGAGATCTTGTTCATGAGTCGACATATAAGAAAGGACGGAGACAAAATATGGGCGCCGCTAAAATAATCAAAAAGGCCCTTGTTGACAAGGAAATGACTCAGGGAGAATTAGCGAAAAAGCTCGGTCGCCATCCGCAGACTGTCCACAACGCCATGTCACGGGACAAAATGAATATTGCAATGGTCCAGAAGATAGCAGCTCTGCTTGATTGCGAAATAATCTTCAGACATAAAAAAAGCAAAAGAAAAAAGGCGATCAATATAAGCGGTCTCCCTTCCTCGTATGTAGATGATAGTTCGAGGCTATCCATCCCCTCCAATTGAAGCACGGACGTAGTGCAGGGTGTGGCGTAGGTTTGGGGATGTTCCCCATTAACTCTGACGAGAGCCGATATGTTGAAGAAAGAGTGAAGCAGAATAAGTTAGCGCTTATTTGGGGCTTGCCCGCTGTGCGGAGTGTTCGAAGAGCGATACCGATGCTAGATAGGTATGATGCAACGGCACTACGGCGGAAGTAGCCGACCATTACTCGGTGAAACTTTCTGAAGCAAGGGAACAGCCACAGCGACTAAACCAAAATAATGTGAGAACCGATGATGTGGCGTCAGACTGTGTGAACAGCAGGTCAGCACTGCGACCCGAAGGTTCGACTCCGGACGGTGCCAGCGCAATATCACAGTCAAATCACATGTTTGGCGGCAGGCGGGAGCAAGTCGCAATTATAAGGAGAGATAAATGGCAACATATACAGTCAGCGGATATATGACTCTTTCATATCATTTTTGCGATGTAGAAATAGAAGCTGATTCGCCGGAAGATATAACCGAGTGGGATATCATCCAGGCGTCAATGGAAGGCTGGGATGGCGAGATGATGGACTACTCATTCGTTGGAGAGCCAACAGTATACGAGGCAGACGATTATTAAAATGACAAGAGCCTCCCCACACTGTCTATACTGCATCCTCCCTGACAGAAGATCAGAAAGAAGACCTCAAGAAGCAGACAGACAGGATCCTCGCATATGCAGAAGAAAAGCGAGCAAGAAAACCGGCTAAAGAAAAGGATTAACTACGATTTCAACAGGAGAATATTATGGAATTGTCATCAATCAAAAGATATGCTGAGCACAACTACGATCTGCTCTACTCCGATAATCCGAACAAGGTATCCAAAGGCGTAGACATCTCATTCGACTACGAAGGACAGGCAATATCTAATCCGTGGATAGACCCGTCCGCAAGATTTGAGCTAACCACAGATAAGGCAGTGGAAACATATGGGCTTGTGAATATCCTTTGGTTCTGCAATGTCGCCAACATATATATAAAGGAAAACAGCCTTTCAAGAGAACCCGAAAGGACATACGTCCGCAACCTTCTCGATATGGCAATACTCGCATACAAACACAGCTCAGCTCCAACAGAGGCTGTAAAGTCGCTGGTCGATGCATTCGGAAAACACAATGCCGAGATATGTGTCGCTACCCTCGTCAACGCGGTAAGCCTCAGTGACGGCAGAATCAGCGATACTGTAAGGCTCTGGGCACAGTGCACAGAAGCCCTGACACATCCAGAGATTTGGGCAATGCACATATACGGTGTAGACAGCCATATCCATTCCGCACACGTAAACCAGCTAGGTAATGCCATGAGGAGGTACAAATAATGCCGGAAACAGTAACAAGAAGAAACATAGCGGTGAAGAGAATCTTCACCCCCGAAAATTACGAAGAAATCCAGCCGGGAAGCGTACTCCTGAATCTTGAGCGCACGTCGCTCTGGAGAACAATCGAAGTAAAAGACGGGATACTGAGCGTCTTCCCCTACTCCGGCGGATGCAGATACGAACTGTTCGCGGAAACTGTAAATACAAGATTCGGCCTGATCGAACATCCGGAGGATCTGCCTGAAAGGATATTCCTATGAGTAATCTGAGCAACATAGAGCGCTTCATCGAGATGTACGACGGAACAGCAATCGGGCAGGCTGTAAAGAACATGCTCAATAACGGAACAGATCTTGAGCATATCTGCGAGTATGCAGGGATTGATTTCTATAACGAAGACGACAATTAATGGAGGGAAAAGCCAACGATGAAATTCATGGTAGATGAAATGCCAGACAGCGATGAGTGCCCGTTCAGTAATTATAAATGGGATCATGAAAGGTGGGTGTATTTTTGCTCTCTGACTAATGCGGAATGCAACCTCTATGAAAAAGAAGGCGAATGCTATGGGTTGAAGGAAATGAAAGGACCGGATCATGAGAAATTATAGCTGGTGGCTTGGCAGAAAATACAGAGTCCGCAAAAAGTACACGTTGCTCCTCGGAATGTACTATTCACCAAAGGAACGGCGTCAACCACCCACCGCTTATGCTCTGACGAGCTTTGAAGCGGGGGCTTGTGAAAACAAGTCAGTTGATTAGCCTAAGTGCTCAGTGCACTACGTTATCCGCGAATAACGATATAAGGAATCCTCCCGCATAGCGGGTCCCTCCTTGTATCAAGCATAGGTACCCCGGGATGCTCCACAAGTCCCTGGCACTACGGATATGCGTTAAACATCGGTGATGGGCAGCCGAAGTGCGTATATCAGCAAACCGCGGAATAACATTGGCGATGTGGACCCCGCCCTACGGGGCGAGAACCCGTGTATACGCCTTCTTCGGAGGAACGGTATACGGAAGCCGTAAG
>CADAJM010000148.1 GCA_902788245.1 uncultured Eubacteriales bacterium
ACCCTGAACCTCGACTACAGGAGCCTGTATCACCATTTCGAGTGTGCGACGTATATGTACAAAACAGATTGCGTAGCCGATATTGAAAAGGACTATCAGGAGACTCTCGAACAATGCAGAGAAGTCACTAAAGATAGCATCATAAATGAAAAGTTATCGTATAAACTGGTGGGAAGAATCGCAAAGATGATATCCCCGCTTATGTAAAATAATAATATTGAGTGTATTGGAGGCAGAAAGTGTATATAAGTGAAATAAGCACGAGCGTACCGACCGACGAGAGAAGCGCACTTGAAACTAAAGTTTATGAGAGATTTACCGAGCTCGGAATAGAGTTTGAGAGGGTGGACAACGATTCAATTTCCACTATGGAGGAATGCGAGGAAGTAGGGAAGGTGCTCGGCACTGATATCTGCAAGACCATACTCGCCTGCACCAGAAATAAATCCGAATACTATCTGATTGTACTTCCGGGAGATAAGAGATTTGAGAGCAAGGTTGCGTCTAAGGCGGTCGGATCGTCCAGGCTTTCGTTTGCATCATCTGAAGATATGGAGGAACTCCTAGGTACTACACCGGGCAATGCATCTCCTCTGTCAGTCGTAAATGACGATGCGGGAAGAGTTAAAATCGCGGTGGAAAAAGAACTTGCAGGCAGCGAGTTCATCGCTTGCAATGTCGGGGTAAATACTACGCACATCAGGTTCAAGACAAAGGACCTGCTTGATAAGTATCTCCCTGCTGCAGATCATGAAGCTATGATTATAGAACTATAGGTATTGATATAGCGTTCTTCTATAATCATCTTTATTTTTTTGTTATAATGACTCTATGCAGAGCAGTTTGACAATCTGACGATGATGTGTATTGAATACAAAGGAAACAAAGCATAGATAATGAACGTAAAAATAGACGGACTTGATATTAATTACAAGATAACAGCTCCGAAAGGAAGACCTAAGACTGCCGTTATCCTGCAGGGATGGGGCACGGATCTTAGTATATATGATTCGATGACGGCGGCTGTTTCGGACAAGTATAAGGTCATACAGCTTGATCTGCCCGGATTTGGCGCAAGCGACGAACCTGATGAGGCATGGAGCGTCGATGAGTACTGCGATTTCTTCTGTAAGTTCATGAAGAAACTCAAAGTTAAAAAAGCGGTTCTCATCGGCCATTCCTACGGCGGCAGGATGATTATCAAAATGGCCGCAAGGGAAGAGCTCCCGTTTGAGATAAGCAAGATAATGCTCGTCGACAGTGCGGGCGTCATGCCGGAGAGAACGGCGGCTCAGGACCTCAAAGTCAAGCGCTATAAGGCCATGAGGAAGTTCTTGACGAGTGAATTCGTTCACTCGCTTTTTCCTGAGGTCATCGATTACTGGCTGAGCAAACAAGGCTCCGAGGACTATCGCAAGGCCAGTCCTGTTATGAAAGCGGCTCTTGTAAAAGCCGTTAATGAAGACCTCAAGGACATAATGCCTGAGGTAAAGCAGGAGACTTTGCTGGTGTGGGGCTCAAATGACATGGACACACCTATATCCGACGCCCATATCATGGAAGATCTCATGCCAAATGCCGCGCTCGTGGAAATAGAGGGCGCCGGGCATTATTCATTCCTAGAACAGCCGCTTTTGTTCAGGAGCATCATAAGGGCATTTCTTGAGGCGGATAAAGCACCGAAGAAAAGAAAGCCAAAGAGCAAGAAGGGCGGTGAGGAATCATGATTATACTTACCCTCATCACGCTTGCGCTTGGCGTACCTGCATACTGGCTTGCTCTCAGATACAACATGCATATGTTCCAACTCAACACCTATAAGATAGGTGAACAGGGCGAATGGATAAAGAAAAATTTCCATATGCAGTGGATACTCGTATTCGCTATGGCGCTCGGCTTCGTCTCGATGCTGCTGAGTATGGTTAAGTCCACTGCTGTTAATGTGATATTCACTCTGTTGATATGGTTTACGCTCGCTGTCATCATTTTGGTATACAGGCTGATGGTGGAGATGAGCTCAAAAAAACCGCTCGTATTTACACCGCGAGTAAAACGTATGACAGGTACTATTTTTTTCTTGACGTTTATCATGCTCGCCGCTCCTGTTGTTGTCGGACTGACGACTAAAAAGGAAATGACGGAAGGCGCTATGATGGCCCTTAACGGCTTCCTGCTCTGGCTCGTCGGTTCGCAGCTGTTTATGAATATGTTTGCTAATGTGATAAACAGCCCGGTTGAACTCAACATAAACAATCACTATCTGAATGACGCAAAGAGAATACTCGCCGAAAACCCTGATTTGACCGTTATAGGAGTTACGGGTAGTTACGGTAAGACAAGCGTCAAGTTCTATCTGGAAACGCTTCTGAAGGCGAAATACAGCGTTCTGGCTACACCTGAGAGTTATAACACCCCTATGGGTATAGTAATTACAATCAGGAAATATCTCAGGCGTTCTCACGAGGTGTTCATCTGCGAGATGGGCGCGAGATATGTCGGAGAAATCAAAGAGGTTTGCGATATAGCGCATCCTAAACACGGCATCATCACATCGATAGGACCGCAGCATCTAGACACTTTCGAGAGCATGACCAACATACAGATGACGAAGTTCGAGCTTGCAGATGCTCTGCCGGAGGGCGGCATGCTCTTCCTCAACGCTGACAACGAATACATCAATGAACAGCTTGAGTATGTGAACAGCAAGGAAGGCGATGTTTCGCCGGCATATAATAGTCCGGTGATGTATCATGCAGAGGGTGCATCGAGCGGGTATTACGCATCTGACGTCAAACTCACGGCTCACGGCACGACATTTACCGCACACAGTCCGGACGGAGAGTCTTGATCCCCTATCCGCATGAGGAGCGGGCGCTCGAGCACTTCCGCGTCGCGGCAGAGGCTGGCCTGGCCGAGGCCTGC
>CADAJM010000149.1 GCA_902788245.1 uncultured Eubacteriales bacterium
CCCCACATTTATCGATGAGACAGCAACTCTGTATGAGAAGATATACTTCTCAGCAGGTAAGCGAGGACAGCAAATAATTCTGGAGCCCGACAAGTTGGTTGAGGCGACAGGTGCAAAGTTTGAAGATCTAATAGCATTATAGAACAGGAGAATATATGAAAAAGATTACAATGTTTTATCTGAATGAATGTCCATTTTGCAAGAAGGCATTCGAGTTCATGGATGAACTTAAAGCAGAGAATAAGGATTACGAAGCGGTAGAGATAGATATGATCGAGGAAGAGGAACATCCTGAGATCATAGCTAACTATGACTACCATGCAGTGCCATGTTTCTTCCTCGGAGATGAGAAGCTCTTCGAAGCATATTTCATGATTCCTGATGCAGAACTCCGTGAAGGAGTTAAGAAGGCACTGGATGCTGCCATGTAGATAGACATATGATACGCAAACATATTGAGTTTAAAGGAAGAGTCCAAGGAGTCGGATTCAGATATAGAGCCAAACATGCAGCAGACATGTACGGGACGACCGGCTGGGTTATCAATAATCCGGACGGCACTGTTACTATGGAGCTGCAAGGTAGCGAAGAACAAATAGATAATGTCATATCGACAATAGAAAATGGCTTTTATATAAGAGTCGACGCAAAAGATGTCACGGATGTACCCGTGATAGAAGTGGAGAAAACTTTTCATAACAAAGGATGATTAAGACATCAGTAAGCGTGAGAACAGAGTAAGTGAAAGGAGCCGGATATGCTGGATAAGACAAGAAAAGTGATGACCGGAGCATCAACAGGTATAGCAGTAGCTGCAGCGTTCTTAAACGTAGCTTTAATTGTAGTGCAGCTGGTAAAGACGGTTTCACAAGATGAGGCACTGGCAACAGCAGACGCTATTGAACAAAAAGAGGAAGAATAAATATGGAACTTAAGAAACTACATTATGAATTGACAGTATGCAAGGTAGCCGATGTAACAGAATTAGATCTCAGTAAAGAGTTCTACTTTATCGGAAGAACGGACGAGGAGATTTCGCTCGTCTGCAAGACAGAGGACACACCGACGAACACCACCGAGTGCGATGATGGATGGAAAGCGTTCAGGATTGAGGGCGTTCTGGACTTTTCACTCATCGGTATTCTGTCGAAAATATCCGGCATACTCGCAGATAACAAGATAGGCATATTTGCAGTGTCTACATACAACACAGACTATATACTTGTAAAAGCAGAGAACTTCGACAAGGCTATGACAGTCCTCGGAGAAGCAGGATATACAGTGAAATAACGGAGGAAGATTAAATATATGATTACAGGAAAACAGAGAAGTGCGCTTAAGAAAATGGCGCAGGAGATAAAGCCGACCGTCATGATAGGCAAGGAAGAAGTAACCTCAACGGTTGTATCCGCCATCGATGACTACCTGGCAAAGCATGAGCTTGTCAAAGTGCAGATCCAGGACGGAGCGATTCTCGATCCGAAGGAGACCGCAAATGAGATTGCGGCCGAACTCGGAGCTGAGTTCGTGCAGGCCATAGGCAAGAAGTTCGTGCTGTACAGACAGGCGGCTGATCCGGATAAGAGGAAGATTGAGATATAGGGAGAATGAGCAATATGATTGACGAATCCAACGTGCAGGTAATGGAAGCGCCGCCGGAAGTGGAAGCCGAAGTGGAAACAGTGGCAGCAACGGAAACAGAAGCAGAAGGCGTTCAGATCGATGTCAGCGTTAATCCGCACGAGAATGTAATAGAGTGGGAGGTCGAGGACGTCCCGCGTGAGGAATACAGAAGGACGCAGCAGGAGTCGTATGCGAAAAGGCATAGCGGGGCCAGGGAGGTTCAGTATTCCAGGTCGTTTAACAAGCATATCTTTACTTGGCTCTTTTCGTTCGTGCTAGGGTTTTACGGCATCGACCGCCTTATTCGCGGACAGATAGGCCTCGGGCTTTTGAAGTTGTTTACCGGAGGCGGCTTCGGAGTCTGGTATATCATAGACGTCATTATTGCGGCATACAAATCCTATGCAGGAGAGTTCAGCAACATGGATGATTTGCTCTTCGATGATGCCGGGAACTATGTGATGTAGAGTAGAGTTATAAATTCGCTCAAAAAAGTTAAAAACTTTTTTTGCACTCAAAACGACATATTTGTCACGCAAAACAACAATATATTCACAAGAAGTATAAAAATAGAAAACCCTTGTAATTCCAAGGTGTTGACAGAAGCCTGATCGTTATGGAAAATAACTCCATGAAAGCAAAAACAGGCAAAATTGACACATCAAAAATGAGAATACTACCTGCAAAACATGAGTATGATACAGCTAAATACTTTGCAGATCGAGGGTATGATATTGAGTTTATTCCGCCAAATAACAGCCCGAATGTACATACACCGGATTTCTTGATGGGGGGGTGTGGCATGGGAAGTAAAATCTCCCACGGGGAAAAGCAGGAGAACTATAGAGAAAAATTTCAGAAAAGCCATGCTTCAATCTGACAGTATTATATTTGATCTGAGAAGGTGCAATATTTCGGAAGATAAATGTATTGCTGAATTGGAACATAGATTTGAACAAAAGAAAAATGTAAAAAGGATGCAAGTTATTAAAAGAGACGGCACATTGCTTAAATATGCAAGATAAAAGAGTTGACTTTAGTATGATATCTGCTATCATTTATGCATAATAGTAGCTCGACCCACTGCTGCATAGCGGAGGGCCCAGAGCTACTCCCTTTTTTTTACGCGCTTCTCGGGCGGGTGTAAGCCTGGGCGGGGTTGAAAGCGCGTTCCTATAGTGTATGATATGATAGTGTCAACTGATCTATGAAAACAGCGACAGGCATACGCCAGTCGCAAGAGAACCTTGAAAACAACAAATATTGAACTCTAAAACAAAGAAATAG
>CADAJM010000150.1 GCA_902788245.1 uncultured Eubacteriales bacterium
TGCTTTGTCACGTTCTTCAATAAAGTCATGCACACTTCGGTTTACGAACATATCCAGTTTGGAAATATGTCCACTATCCTCCAAAGGAGGAATAAACATCCCCGGCAAAATCATACCATGCTGCGGACTGTTCCAGCGAATCAAAGCCTCCGCTGATGCAATCTTTCCGGTCTTCGCATCGTAGATTGGCTGATAATATACTTCAAATTCATTCTTCTGCAACGCGCTGTCCAGATTAACAAGTGATACACTCTTTCCGGAATAATCCTTGCGCATACTCTCGTCAAATACAGCATATGGCTGGACATACTCATTCGTAATATATGCCTTGGCAAGTTTTGCCATATCACACATCTCCGAAATGCTTGTCGTATCGTGATCCGATACATAATAGATTCCGCAGCGTCCGTAGATGTCTGTCTTTATATTACCACGTACCAGTGTTGTATGCAAAATTCCCGGAAGCTGAGACGGTCCGCCATGCTGTCAACAGCGGTGGCGCACCATCCGATGCAGGACTGCCAGGCGCGCAGCTCCGGCGGGCTGGAGATGTTGAAGTCGCGAGCGATGTTCTTCATCTCGTAGTATTTATAGCGCTTCAGGACGCGCGTGCGCTTTGTGATCAGCTTCCGGCGCAGGTAGTCCGGGCCTTTGTATGCATAGCTCATGTGAGCACCTCTTTAGCGTGTGTTTTTTTGCGTAGTACGGCGGTGAAGGGCGCACGCGCGCGTACGGGGGTGGTATGCCCCCCTCTTCAACCCTTGTATTTTGACCAGTCAGCAGATTGAGGCAAATTTCGGTTGGAAATAAGCTTTCCTGGAATAATCCTGTCTCCGCCTTCTTTTTGCAGCTTGTCCGCTTTCTGTCGGTTGCAGGTCCAGTGTGCAAGCTGCAGGTTGCTGATGTCTGAAGGGTGGCCGCCGCGGTTGATCGGAACGATGTGATCGATCGAAGGAGCAAGAGGATTCGGATATTTCAGCGAGAAGTCCACAGGCTTCCCGCACAGCGCGCAGACAGTCTGTGTGGCGAAGATCTTTTTCTTGTTTTTCTCAAGCGCCGTGCGGTGCTGTCCGATTTCATCTTTGCGGTATGTTCTGGCCACGTTGTTTCCTCCCTCGCCTGTTCTGCTTTTGGCGAACAGCATAGCTCCACCCCGGCCGCCCGCACAGGTCGCAAGGCTCTTTGATCTGCGAATGTAGAGAAATCACACGGTATCCAGCATTCATGTAATCTTGCCGACAGCGATGGCACAGGCACCTTTCGTCTTTCACTTTCTCAAACCAGATGTCATAGATTTGCCGGAGTGATCTCTTCCGGGATTCTCCGACGGTAATATTAAACACTGCTTTTTTGGCTCTTGGGGCTAAAGTTTACAGGAGGTCGAGCTCGCTTGCCACAAGGCGCAGGAAGTTCTGATTCCAGATCTTGGCCGTCCCGAAGCTCACATGACAGCTATCCGCTGCGCCCTGGAGAGTGTGGGACTTTCGGAAGTACACGAGATCGATAAGCCGACAGCGGCTGCTTCCGTCGCGAAACCTCCTTGTCTTTCGGAGCGCTGCTTCAACTGCATCATATCGCTTCTGCTTTTTCGGCTCGAGTTCCCGGAGCGCGGCGTTCTCTGTCGTCTTGTTCGGCCCATTCGATCCGCCGCCGTTCGTGTTATAGTTCGGCGTCACCTTTGTGCGGCGCAGCTCTTTAAGCTCTTGTTCAAGTTCCGGGTAAGTTCGAACGACGTTCTTGACATAGCCCCACCACAATTCTCGCGGTTTGCTCATAATCTCTGCACCTCCTCACTTCCATTCGGCACCAAAGCTCTTTTCTTTCGCTTTTCCTCCGGGATAATGTAACGGATATACTGCGGCTGATAATGCGCCGATCCCGAGCGATTCTGATACTCCTGTCGGAAGAGCAGCTTTCCGCCCCTTGGCACGCGCAGCTCGGCGTCACTCGTGGTTACTCTGTCCTTCGGCTGCGGCCGGATCAGGTTTCGGCTGCTCCTGAATTTCTTGGCGTCTGGGATCCCGCGCACCTGCTTGATCAGATACTCGGCGATTGGGAAATAATCGGCTTGCTTGGAAAGCGTCTCCCAGTCAACATCTCCGATCGCCTTCCACTTTTCCTGAAAGATCTTCTCGCAACCGGCCTTTACAACCAGGTGATGATGAACACGCACACGCTCCTGGGTATCTCCGTCCATGTCTGAGGTAATGGCCACAGAGAAGAGCTCCCGGCCCTGTTTCTTCAGGTCTCTCGATACCCGGCGAAGGCAAAGCTCCAGCTCATGCCAGGCGCTTTCCCAGATCAGATCTGCTTTCTCTTCCTCTGTCATATCGGCAAAGTCAGGATAGAACGACTGGACCCGATCTGTGATTTTCTTGAGTCCGTCATCGGAGTAGTCAAGTCCCAGGAGGATATCTCCCTCCTGATAGTTCTCGTTCAAGAGGCGGGCTACGGCCTTCATGGCGGAGTATTCATTCTGTTCCTGCTTCTTGATCTCAGACTTTTCTTTCCTTCTCGACTTTCCGGATGGGCGCTCTCCCTTCACCCAGTACTTAATCTTTTCTCCTATGATCCCTGACTCGTATGTACGGATGATCCAGTATCCTTCCTTCACGGGAGATCTCCCTCCTTGTCGAGATGGTTGAAAACTTAGGCTCTTACCGAGCCCCCATACGCGCGTGCGCGCGTATGGTATAAATAGGTATGATCTTTTGATACCGGCTCAGGAGAATTGCACTTCAGCACCGGGGCACGCTGGTACCGCACCCTGGCGAGACCCTTACCGGCCTGTGATCTTATATAACAAGAAAGACTAACTATTAAAAGTCAAGTAAAAAAGAGTAAGAATCTGTGAATTGGTAAGCGCAGGAAAAAGGGCGCAAAAAGCTGAGCGTCCAGAAGGG
>CADAJM010000151.1 GCA_902788245.1 uncultured Eubacteriales bacterium
GAATAGCGGTCTCGTTCCGAATCCTTGTCATACAGTGTCCTCGCCGCCGTATACACCTCGCAGCCTATGATAGGCTTAATCCCCGCTTTCTTGCAGGACTTGTAAAAATCAATCACACCAAACATAGCCCCGTGATCCGTGATCGCGCAGGCGTTCATGCCGAGATCCTTAATGTACTGAGGAAGCTCGGAGATCCTGTTCATTCCGTCGAGCAGGCTGTATTCAGTATGCAGGTGTAAATGTGTAAACATCTTTTATAGTATAACATCAATTACGAACTTCAATCCACCGAAGGCGCTCTGGGATTTCAATAAAAAAGATGCCCCAAGCGCGTTTGCTTCGGGCATTCCCTTTCTCTATTTGATGCCTCTTTCTTTTTTGTACATCGCGATTTTGAGCCTCTTGACGCATTCTCTTACGTCATCCTCCGTGTAGTTGTTCTCACCTACAATGTTGGACTCAATACCCTCAGGGTTTTTGTTGAAGTCCACCACGTCGTCGAGGTACTTGCTCTCTACAACGAATGTGCCCGCAGTGCCGCTCCAGTTGAGACCTGCTACAGGAATTCCCCTCTGTCCGATCTCGTTGACGCAGTTTACGTAGTCGACGTCGAGGTTGCCCCATCCGTCAGTCTCCACGATAACTCCGTCGGCGCGTGCGCACTCCGCTACGACTGCCGCCGTGCGTGAGCATCTTATCTTTTCTTCATTTCCCTCAGGAGATCCGAACACGAGAACTCCCATCAGGTCAATTCCTTCATCTTCTCCGAGAATCTTAATCAAAGGATCTCTGAAATGATGCAGGCTTGTTTCTTTAGTCGAAGGACCTACTCCCATATCGCACCTCCTAGTTCATCGCCTTGATAGCGCCGTCTCTAAACTCGTTAGGAGTCAGCATAACAGGCATGCTACCGTAATCTATAAGTGATTTGCCTCCCTCAACGCCGGACGGCTGATCAGGGAAAATCCATGTGTCGAGCATGGCTCCGTGAGCGATCATCTCTTTGATGACCAGTACTTTTTTCTGTCCCGGTCTTATCGTGTCGTAGTACTCGTGTTTTTCGGTGGCTTTTGTGCCTTCGAATTTCTTGAGCTGCTCGCGGAAAGTGCCCATCCACTCTTCTACCATTCTGTATGCGTCGATGATGGCATATCTCTCCTGACCCATTCCCTTCTTAAAGGTAATGTCAAATGAGATAATATAATCATCATCTCCCGGCGTGCCGGCTCTGTTCAGGTAGAGCATATCTTTGAGATTGCCCTCTGATGAGCCGAATTCATGGGCTTGTTTACCCTCTGTGTCGACGCCCGTAGGCATTACGTACACACCTGTAATCGTATGTGTGATGCCTTCTCCGCATTTACCGAGAACTTTGACGGATATGGGAATAATATCCATGATGGTATTGGTATATCTGTCGTGATCTCCCGGTTTTATTATCTGAATATCTATCTTTTCAATTACTTCACTGTGCTTAGCGGCTAATTCTTTGAGCCCGTCGTTGTTGAGGGTCATAGTACCGCTCGTGGTAATTTTGTTTTCATCTCCGAATTCCACTTCTGTCATGTGGAAAGCCTTAATAACGAGTCTCCTCATTTCAATGTCATTTGCTGCCATTGTTATTACCTCTTAATTCTGTTCTTGGAAAAGATGGGGCAGATTGCTCTGCCCCATCTTCAAGAAATCTCTTGATGTCCTATTAACTTATTAAATCGGACTAGATTACAGCATGATACTCGAATGGCAGAGATACGATCTTGCCCGGTGTCTCGATTGTTTCGAGAAGTTCGAGTGATGCCTTAACGATGTCAGTCTGCATCTCTACGTCATGCGGTGCACCTGCGTTGGCGCCCATCGGGACGATAGGAGCAGCAGCCCTAGGAGTTCCTGCCTGTCTTACTACAGGTGGCAGAGCCGCGATGATAACTGTTGGAATGCCGACTTCCTCAATTGCTCTCTGCACGATTGTTGCAGAGCGGTGGCATGTTCCTCATCCGGCTGTCAGGAGCACTGCGTCGACGCCTTCTTCTTTAAGCATCTCAGCAATCTGTGGGCCTGTTTCATTGGTGAATTTCTCAATGTTTCCGCCGCCGCCCATGAATCCCGCATGGAATGGTGCGCAAGCCTTGATGAAACCTGCCTCTGCCAGCTCCTTAAGTCTGGTGATAGGGAACATGCAGTTGATGTCTTTATTTACATCTGAGTTGTCGTAACCACCGTGAGTTACCATCAGTTCTTCCTCAGTGGACTCGTTAGGGATCTTCCTCCAAGTGAAATCTCCGGCCAGGTTGAATCTCTCCTGGTCAACTCTATGTACGCCTGCAGCTGTAGCGAGTGCAACTGTCATCTCTTTAAGAGGTTTAGTTACAGGAGCCCATACTGACTTAGGTGTAATAGGTACGAAGATTTCTGACTGAAGTCCTTTAACAACTGTCATACTCATTATTGTTTCCTCCCTATTTAGAATTAACTTTCATTTTTTCTTTAAGTTCTTCCGCTTTGTGGATGGTCTCGAGAAATCTTTCGTTGACCTCTCCGCTTTCCTGTTCAATGAAGCTCATATTCCAGGCAACTTCCTGACCGACGGCCAGATCGTAATCGGAGATTATCATTCTCTTTGGGATTCTGAGATGTCCCAGCCTTCCTTTGAGATCGATGGCTACGGCTCCGTCGTGGACTTCCACGATTACGCCCTCCATCCTGATTATCTTGTCACCGTATTTCATATCTCGATATACCTCTTAACTGCGGATTAGTCGTATTTGGCTTTTCTCTTCTCGCTCAGCGGCAGTGACTGCTCGTTCTCTACGAGTTCCATCTTTGTGCCGTAAGCTTTTTCGATAAGCTCTACGTTGTTTTCTTTTACACTGTGTGTGTAATTTCTCTCAGGTTCCTTAATGG
>CADAJM010000152.1 GCA_902788245.1 uncultured Eubacteriales bacterium
ATACTAAATCGCCCATACGAAAGGAGAAATGAAATATGGGTCTACATTATGCACTGGCCACCTATTTGGCGCGCCTTAACGACTGGTATCTGCCAGTCTCCATTGGCTGGGGCATTGCTATGCTATGCTTCTATTGGTACTACTACAAATGCATCCGGGTCGGCTTCAAGCAGAAGACGTCCGGCATGTCCTGGCAGTCCAACATGTGGAACTTCGCCAATGACTTCTGCTATGTTGTCGGGTTCTCGCGGTGGTTTGACAAGACATCCCCCACACACCACTGGTTTTCGGAGTTCCTCTGGTTCGGTCTTGTTGTCTGGTTCCTCATGGAGTTCGTGGTCCATTACCAGAGCATGAAATATGACCTGACCACAGAGATTTTCCCGCACGCCAAGAGCCGCAAACAGGCAATCTGGATGTATATTGGCGTTCAGGTCTGCTTCATTGCCGCCTACTGGTTCCTGTGGAGCGTCATGGAAGATCCGCTCTGCCACATCATGTTCCTGACCACGTTCACAGGCTGTGTGATTTGGATCTTCCAGATGAGCTCGAAGCGCGGCAGCCGCAAGGGCATGAGCCCCAGTGTCGCTATTGCCCTGATCATTGCGCAGGCAGACGGTTATTTTGTCATCATGCCGTCGTTTGATCCCATTATGCGCAACTTCTATGTCTACTTCGCAGGCGTATGCGCTACGGGTCTTGCTATTGCCTACTACATTTACTATCGCCACCTGCCGGAATATAAACCGGAGACTACGGAGGTCACTGCAAAATGAGTCGTCCCCCAGAGCCAGAGAAAAAGCTTGCCATTGAGACAACAGCCCGGCAGCTGTTTCTTGAGGTGGGATATCAAAAGACGACCTACCAGCAAATTGCGGATGCATTGGGGACACAGAAGTCCAACATCCAGAAACATTTCCCGAAGAAAAGCCTGTTTATCAGCGACTTCTTCGAGGACCTGCTGAATGCGGCCAATGGCTGGCTGGAAGAGCGTGGGCCGGCGGATGACGGATACTTCGAGCACCTGTTTCGAATTGGTACGCTGCAGTTCGCCTTGATGCTTTCCGGGCCTGAGCTTCAGCGCTTTACCCAGGATATATTGAGCAGCCGGGAGGTCACCGAGGTCATCATTCAAGAGGATATCTCATGGGCCGGGCGATACAGCTCTGTCTTCGCCTTGGACCTCTCTCCCCGCATCCAGGACAGCGTCACATTTGTCATGGGCGGTGTCTATGAGCAAGTGTACCAGCGTCTTCTGCGTAAGGATCCGCCGAATCCACAGCAGCTCATGGAACATGCGGTTCGTATGTTTGCATATTCCATGGATATGGCGTTGGAGGCACCGGAGTGGATGGAACCAGAGGTGGTCTCCAAGGCGGTGAGATACCTCAAGGAAACCCTCTTCTCCTAAAAACATATTAAATTTCCGCAAAAAAATCGTGCGAGTTCGTTATAACGAGCTCGCACTAATTTTTTGAAGAAAAACAGGGTCTTGTTCTTACAGCTTTTTTCCGTCGGCAAATGCGTTGCCGACAACCTCGCTGACCTTGAGATACTTCATGTTGCCCGGATCAAACGAGATGGCCTCGAGTTTTGCGGTATCAATTTTCCCCTCTGCGTCAAGGACGGACTCATCCACTGTCGTCTCTACGACTTCAGCAACGATGCGGAGCGTCTGGTTGTACTGGTTGATTTCCTCTACCTTGCAGTGAAGCGTAATAGGAAGTTCTTCAAAGACCGGAGCGTCGACATACTCACTCTTAGTAACCGTCCAGCCTGTCTTTGCAACCTTATCTGCAGTATCCTTGCCGGAGACAACACCGACATAGTCTGCCTGCAGCTCATTCTTCACGTCGGCAATTCCAATGGTGAAGCACTGCTTTACTTTAATGTTGTCGGAAGTCTTGTGGCGAACACCGATATTGATCTGAACACGGTTACCATTGACAACACCGCCATAGGCAATATTCATGGCGTCAGGTGTGCCGTCCTCGGCATAGGTGCCACAGATGAGAACGGGCTGCGGATAGATGAGGGCCTTGGGACCCAATGCTTTTTTGCTCATAGAAACATCTCCTTTTGCTTTTAGTGTAGCAAAGGCGTCAAGGGACTTCCCATACTTATTTTGTAATAATTTAGTGAATAAATATTGAGTATCATTCTACCTCCCTCAGATAAAACATTCTTTTGCAATATTTAATCTATCTAGTATATAAGGAGGAGAAAAAACATGAAAGTTCGTAGTATTAGACGAAGTATAATATCCATATTTCTAGCAATCGTTTTGATGAGTACATGCTGTTTGACCGCGTTTGCTGCAATACCCCTACCAATCAGAGCCTACACAAGTTCATACGATGAAACAAATCCAGATACTATGGAAAGTACTATTACTTATAGTAGCGATGAAAAATTTTTGTCGATTCAGGGAGACACATGGATCATAGATGATTCTCTATTAAGTTCTTTGATTGATTACTCTAAAATCAAACAGTATCCGCTCTTGTTGACTTCCTTTAACGAAAGAAATATTTATTACTTTTTCGATTCCTTTCGGGATCATGAGCCGCATATTTTTGCATGCAGTGATGCGATATTAAGCGGAAAGATCACTACGATTGATTATCGTTATTCGGATCCGAAAAACAGTGATGAAAATTCTGAGAACAGTAACTTTGAGGAAATCCATTTTCACGTGAACAATGGAAAACTAGTCAGCTATAACATCTTTACAGGTGATAGTGATACTGTCGTTAACGTTGAATATAAATATGACAAAAATAAAATTGTTCAGATAAAAGAACAGACTGGAACTAATGATCCAGTCTATCATTACTATACCTATGACTCAGATGGTCGACTTGTCAGTGGTAAATATGATTGGGAAACTTGG
>CADAJM010000153.1 GCA_902788245.1 uncultured Eubacteriales bacterium
GATTATGACAAAAATGTTTGTTAAAAAACCGTATCTTACTTTGGTAGCGATTGTTATAGTTCTGGCATTTGGTGGTGTCAGCCTTAGTAAGATGCAGACAAATCTCATGCCGGATATGGATATGCCATATCTTGCAGTTATCACTACAGAGAGTGGCGCATCACCGCAGAAGGTACAGGATAATGTAACCAAACCTATTGAGGATGCACTTGGAACGATAAGCGGTGTGAACAAAGTATCAAGTACATCAAACAGCAATTATGGAATGACAATGCTTGAGTTTTCTGATGATACTGATATGGATGCAGCTCTTGTAAGAGTGTCAAAAGCCTTGAACTCACTTGACCTGCCTGATGACTGCGGTACACCGAATATTATGGAGATAAGTGCTGACATGCTTGCTACAATGTCAGTAAGCGTAGGCTATGATGGCAAGGATATAAACAATCTCGATCTTCCGTCTTTGAGAAGAAAGATAGGAACTGTCATGCAGGATGCGGGGCTCTTCCAGGGAGATATATATTCGAACATAGTAATAACCGCGCCTGAACTCGGTATGGACGAAGCCTGGGAGGCTGCCAAAAAGGCAGGCATCGCAGATGATATAAGAGAGATGCCTATGGGCATGAGTACGTATGTGTCGGAGGGCAGCGGAGGAATCTCCGGAGGGCAGCGCCAGAGACTCATGATCGCAAGAGCTATAGCGCCTAAGCCTAAACTTTTGATATTTGATGAGGCGACTTCGGCCCTGGATAATAAAACTCAGAGACAGGTTTCGGAGGCGCTGGATGAGATGGGATGCACGCGTATAGTAATTGCGCACAGATTATCCACAATTAAGCATTGTGACCGCATCGTCGTACTTGATGGCGGGCATATAATAGAAGACGGCACTTACGATGAACTCATCAAAAAGGGCGGATACTTTGCGGACCTCGTTGAAAGACAGAGGCTCGATACAGATAAAAAGTAAGCAGTTAAGTATCAAGAAGTAGGGAATAAGGAGCTAGCAAGGAGGAACAGATATGATTGCAAAAGACATTGAGTTGCGCAAGGCATTGGGCCAGGTCATAACTTTGCAGTTTGACTACCCTGCCAACGGATGGGGTTCTGTGGGCTACAAAGGAAACAATCTGTACAGATTTAAAGTGGAGGATCTGGGAGACATTCAACTTGTATTGGCAGAAAGAGCCGAGTCTTACAGACATTCATACAACATCAATATGCTTGCTCAGGAGATAATCACGGACCTTCTTGACGCAGGCCTGATTACTTACGGCGGATACGTTTACAAAAAACAGATGAAAGAGATTACCAGCATCTAGAGGAAAGGGGGCACAGACATGATTAAGAGACATTATTTGAAAGCCGCCTTCGTCGGAGGACAGCTGATTACAGGCAGACACAAAGACGCTATACAGGATTCGCTGGTAATGATAGACCACGGCGGATTCATCTATGCGGGTGAACGCAATTACGATATGGCACCGAGCCTTGAGGGTTACGAGATAATCGATGTTACGGGTAAGACACTGATGCCGGGCCTCATCGATACTCATCTTCATTTCAGCGGAAACTTAAACGACAACGATTCCGACTGGGTAAGAGAGCCTCTCCTGCAAAAAGCCGTAATGGCTACTCAGCAGGCGCACGAGTGCCTCGAAAACGGCCTCACCACGGTAGGTGAGATTTCAAGATTCGGAATTCCTATCAGGGACCTGACCAACGCAGGACATATGCAGGGGCCGAGGATTATCGCGAGCGGAAGAGGTTTCTGCGCGACTGCTTCGCACGGGGATTCGCACAACTGCTCGATAGAGGAAGTTGAAGCCGGACATCCTTGGGCTGAGGTTGTAGACGGACCTTGGGAACTAAGAAAAGCCGTAAGACGCAAACAGAGAGAATGCCCTGATGCCATCAAGATCTGGGCTACAGGCGGCGGAATCTACAGATGGGATACATCGAGAGACCACCATTACACATACGAAGAGATCAAGGCTGTAGTCGACGAGGCTGCTATGAGAGGCATCCCGGTATGGTCGCATACTTACGGGTCGACCACGCCTTCAGTTGATGCGGGCGTCGACTTCATTATTCACGGATTTGAGATTAACGAGTCGGATATGGAGAAGATGTACGAAAAAGGCATCTATTTCTGCCCGACCATCAATTTCCTTCCGGCATGGCTCTCGACTTATCCGCCGACATACATCCCGGGAGTTCATGACAAGTATGAGGGAGAAACAATCATAGACAAGGAGCTTGCAAGACTCTACGACAATGTCAATAAAGCATACAAGATGGGACTCATAATCACCGTGGGATCCGACAGTTTCAACTCGGATTCGACGCCTTACGGAACAACTGCCATAGGCGAGATGCACAGGTTTGTTGATTCCTGCGGAATGAGCGAGATGGATGCAATCATAGCCGGCACTGCCAACGGTGCCAGAGCGCTTGGTTGCTACCACATCACAGGCTCCATCACAAGAGGAAAGAACGCCGACATGCTGGTCATTGACGGCGACCCTCTGAAGAGCATTTACGACATCGATGTCGATAAGATGGATATGATTATCAAAGACGGAGAAGAAGTACTCCGCTACAGAGATAAGAAGTAGTGTCGGCAACGTTTTTTCGAAGGACCAGTATATACGATGACAACACAGGAGAATCAGCATACTAAGCTTACTGAGCGTGAAATCGACGAATTCGCTGCGCGCTTTGGCAGGCGCTACATACTTAAGAAAAGGGTAAATGCACTTTTGTGCTTTTTTATTGCTTTTTGCGGGGCGTCGGCAGTGCTGTACTCCATGTTCGTGTTTCATAATAACCTGTTTGACAGACTGAGATATATGACTTTCTGGGGCACGATTTTCACAACTGTCG
>CADAJM010000154.1 GCA_902788245.1 uncultured Eubacteriales bacterium
AGAATCAATGAGCTTCAGCATGTCCTGATCCAGAGATACCGGCTGAAGTCCGTAGACAGCTATCATCTTTCTCCAGAACCTCACCGCAGGTCTGTTCTTATAGAGAACTGTAGATACAAGCGGAGCATCGGCCATTCCGAGAAGCTCACCGAACATGATCGTTCCGGTGCCCTTCCTTCTGAAATCCTCATTCACATAGAATGCATGAAGAAGGAGTCTCGGTCTGAGAAGATCTCCTTTCAGCTCGACGATAACGAATCCCTTTTCACATTCATCGTCCGAGAAGACGTATATGCCAAGATCTCCGGAGGCTGCCTTTTTCGTCATATTAAAGACCTGCATCCCGTCGGTACTTCCGTACTGAGAAAGCTCTCGCACATACGGGGAATACCGATCCGTATAGAATGTCTCTATTTCGTTGCGCCTAAGCCGTCTCAGCATCTTCGGCATCTCCTTATATATATGTAAATGGTTGAATTTGTCGTTAACAGCCGGCCACAGCATATACCTGGTGAAACCGCAGCCGGCCCGGCAGCACTTAGCAGCTTGCACGCTGCAGAGTCCTGAGCCTCGGCTCTGCTGAGGGATCGATTTTTCATCATAAACCTTTCTCGTTACGTAGCGCAGGAGACCACGGCTTCTTTAAGCCGGGGAGGAATGCGCCCATGATATTAAACTACTTGTCTCCAGCCACCAGCGTGGTGATGAAGTTTTATCTTTCTCGGCGAAATATCGCCTCCTCCAATAAGCTGCACACTCGAGCCCTTGTTATGCGTACCCTTGACCATGCGCTTCTTGCCGCCGAAGATGATAATGTCGTCCGGCTGGTACAGATACCTCTGAGCGCGTATACTGCGTCTGCCGTTCGACACCTTCTCCCCGCGGAAGACGCGCTCGTTCTGCGGATTGCTTCGCGGTATGGATCTCGAGGTGCGATTACACCCGAGCTCCGCCGCCTTCTTTGTTTTGCCATCACGAATATCCAGATACTTCGCGTCGTAGAACTTCTCGAGTATGCGGTTGTTGCGGCGGCGCTTTTCAAAGTATTGCGTCTTCGTGCGGCGTTTCGGTCTCATGCTGCCGATGCAGTAGGCATCATTCGCGTGTGACTTTCCGATGTTGAGATCACGTCTTGTGCGCTTCGTTACGGCACCATAGGTTATATGTGTGTCTACGCCAAACGCCTTGACTCCCTCGTAGATATGCCACCTGACGATGTTCATGTACGCTGCGGATGCCGTGCCTTTAGGAGGTGCCATATCCCACAGTTTTCCGCCGGGTTTATGGTTCTTCGGGCTGTGGCATTTCTCGCATACTGATGCGAGGTTGCCGAGCCTGTTCGATCTGTCGCCCGTGCGAAAGCCCACATGATGGAGCCTGAGAGCGGTGCCGTCTTCTATAACTGATTTACCGCAGCAGAGGCATCTGTAACCGTCTCTTGCGAAGACTGCTTCTCTCAGCGTGTCGTATCCGTAACGCGGCCCGTATTGGTAATCAACGCCTTCCGGCAAGGGCTTGCCTTGCTCTACAGCATCGAGCACCGCCGGGTCGAACTGTCCAATCTCGAGCGTGACGCTTGTTATCGGGCATACCTCGCAGTACATCTTGAAGATATCTACATGGCGGTCCGCCTTGTTTCTGAGCGACGGAGCGAGCCAGCCTTCAGACTTTCTTCTGTTGTCGAAGCGCGCCTTGCGGTAGCGTTTTCTGTTGCGACGCGGGCGTCTTACCTCGCGACGCTGATCGTCGTGATGCTGCTTCTCGTTCTTAAGAAGCGTATACTCGGCGCTCACGTATTCGTGCTTCTCCGATTTGAGAGAGACTCCGATATACTGATAGCCGGTATCTTCCGTAAACTCGATTGGCTGCACGGCGTTTCCGCTCTCGTACAGAAGCTGCACGGTGAACGGCGCGTGCTTCACGATCTTGGCTCTTCCTGATCGGAGGAGCTTTCGGATTTTTTTGATATTTGTTGTCGGCATCAGCTTTTCGCCTTCTGCCGATATAACGAAAGTCGTCATGTGCTCCTCCTTTCTGTTTTTTTAGTGCTAACATGCTGCCTTACGGCTTTCCGCATACCGTGTCTCCGAAGAGGCGTGTATACGGATCCTCGCCCCGAAGGGCGGTGTCCACATCGCCAATGTTATTCCGCGGTTTGATGATATACGCACTTCGGCTACCCTCACCGATGTTTAACGCATATCCGTAGTGCCCGGGACTTGTGGAGCATCCCGGGGTACCTGTATATTCGCAGATAACGTAGTGCCCTGAGCACTCAGGCTAATCAACTGACTTGTTTTCACAAGCCCCCGCTTCAAGACGTCAGTCTAAGCGGTGGGTAGTTGACAACATAAAGGTTGTGAGTTTTGCTGTATGTCAGTCAGAAGACTTTTGAATATGCGATCCTTATGACTAATGATTTCCGGCTCGATCAAACCGGATGGTCGAGATGGCAGGAG
Source organism: uncultured Eubacteriales bacterium (assembly GCA_902788245.1). Lineage (GTDB taxonomy): Bacteria > Bacillota > Clostridia > Peptostreptococcales > Anaerovoracaceae > Crickella. The sequence continues at coordinate 2,460 of CADAJM010000154.1, forward strand.
TTGAACCTGCTCCCTTCTGGTCCCCGACCAGGAGCGCATCCGATGCGCCACATCCCGATGAGGGGTCCGGCGGTTATTTCGTTTTATGCATTACTAATGGCAAGAATAAGCGTCGCGCTGATGAATTTCGCAGAGCTGTTGAAAAATCTGGCAATACTTCGCTGATACTTGATTATCCGGACAAAACTAATTTCGTCCGCAATGACTGGAATTATTCTAAAGAGGGGATAGAGGCTGATATTCAGCTTGTTTTGTCAGCAAAACACTGGGACTTCGTTGTTACCCATAATCCCGACGGTGAATACGGTCATATCCACCATAAAATGACTAATGCACTGACTGTTCAGGCTTTTGAGCAGACTCATTCCGCTGAAAAGCTCCTTTTCTTCGGTGATTACTACAAGGCTTCGGATATCGGAAAAGCCGGTG
>CADAJM010000155.1 GCA_902788245.1 uncultured Eubacteriales bacterium
ATTGTGCAGTCGCTGGCCAAGTGGAAGCGGATGGCACTGGGAAGATATGGCATCAAGCCGGGCCACGGTATCTATACGGACATGAATGCGATACGCAGAGATGAGGAGCTGGACAACCTGCATTCTGTCTATGTGGATCAGTGGGACTGGGAAAAGGTCATCACCAAAGAGCAGCGCACGGAAGAGTACCTCGAAGAGGTGGTGGTCAAGCTCTACAACGCATTGAAAAATCTGGGTGATTTCGTCAACCGTCACTATCCGGAGATTCGAACCGAGCTGCCCAATGAGATCTTCTTCATTACGAGCCAGGAGCTGGAAGACCGGTATCCGGATCTTTCGCCCAAAGAGAGAGAAAACAAGATCACTGAGGAGAAGCGTGCTGTCTTCATCAAGCAGATCGGCGCCAAGCTCAAATCCGGAGAAAAACATGATGGACGTGCGCCTGATTATGATGACTGGAAGCTCAACGGCGACATTCTGCTTTACGATGATGTGCTCGGACAGGCTTTCGAGATCTCTTCGATGGGTATCCGGGTAGATGAAAAATCCATGCTTTCCCAGCTTGAAGAGGAAGGCGTCATGGAACGGGCCGAGCTTCCTTTCCACAAGGCTGTTATCGAAGGCAGACTTCCTTATACAATAGGCGGTGGCATCGGACAGAGCCGGCTGTGTATGTATTTCCTGCGCAAGGCACATATCGGAGAGGTGCAGGTCGGAGTTTGGCCTGAAGATATGATCAAGGAGTGCGCCGAGAACAAAATCTTCCTTCTGTAAATGCAGTACATCGACGTAGTAATTGAGAATAAGAGCGTATACACGGATAACTTCTACACTTACTCCGCGCCCGATGAGGTGAAAGTCGGAGGACGGGTAGAAGTTCCGTTTGCAGGGCGCAAAAAACCCGTGCCGGGATACTGTGTCAGGACGGGAGTTGAGCCCGGTTTCGACAAATCCAAGATAAAGGAAATCGCCGAATATCTGCCGGATAGATCTCTCAATGAAGAGATGGTGGATACGGCGCTCTGGATGAGAAAGCGCTACGGCGTCAAATATATCGATGCTCTCAAGATGTTCGAGACGGGAGGCAAAAGACCCGCCAAGTCAGCCGATAACAGCGATGAACCGTATAACCCCGAGTTTGAACTGAGCAAAGGCCAGGAGAAAGCCGCGGGTACGATATGCAAGGCAGTAGACTCCGATGAGTTCAAAGCTTATCTGATCAAAGGGGTTACAAACAGCGGCAAGACAGAAGTATATATGAGGGCAGTAGAAGAAGTGCTGACAAAGGGTAAAAGCGCTATAATACTGCTTCCGGAAATCGCACTTTCCGAGCAAGTTGCAGACAGGTTCAGACAACGCTTCGGAAAGCAAATGGTAGCGACTCTGCACAGCAGACTAAAGACTTCAGAGAAGCTCAGGGAGTGGCTCAGGATAAGAAGCGGGGAAGCGCGCATAGTCGTAGGTGCCAGAACATCGGTATTTGCACCATTAGACAATATAGGAATTATCGTAATAGACGAGGAACACGAGTCTACATACAAGTCGGATCACAATCCTAAGTACGAGACGGTGGACGTCGCATATAAAAGAGCGGTTTACTCAAATGCCGTGCTCGTGATGGGAAGCGCAACACCGAGCATAGTTTCATATTACAGAGCCAAGAGCGGTGTTTATGAACTCATCGAGATGGATGAGCGCATAGGAGACAGCAAGATGCCGGAACTTGAGGTGGTGGACATGAGAAAAGAAACCATGTCAGGCAATCTCGAAGTTCTCTCGCGTGAACTCATAAGGAGCATAGATGCTACTCTTGCAGCCGATGAGCAGGTCATTCTTTTTCTTAACAGAAGAGGTTTCTCAACACAGGTGCTGTGCCCGGACTGCGGCCATAAAATGACATGTGAGGACTGCGGGATTACAATGACTTATCACAAGTCATCAAACGCACTTGTATGCCACTACTGCGGAAAAAAAGAGCCTGTTCCGAATAAATGCCCTAAATGCGGCAGCAAATTCATAAAGTATATAGGTGCGGGAACAGAAAAGGTCGAAGAGACTGCAAAGAACCTCTGGCCTGATGCGAAAGTCTCGAGATTTGATATAGATACCGCATCGGATACGGGCACTATCCTCCAGACGAACCCCTGTCTTCCTTGCAATGGCATCCGCCTTGCGAAAGCCGAATCCCTGCAGATCCTGTACAAGACGATACGGCTCATTTTTGATCACCTTCACAGCATCACCGCCGTAGACTTTATAGAGTTTCAGCGCATAACGCGCATCGATGCCATACTGCTGCAGCATCAGCGTCACGCCGGCAACCTCCTTGTGCCGGCGAAAGGACGCTGCTATATCAGCTGCGCGCTTCTCACCAATGCCGCTGACCTCCTTGAGCCGCGCAGGCTGTTCTTCAATGATTTGCAGCGTATTCTCTCCGAAGCGTTCGACAATCGCAGCCGCCGCCTTGGGACCAATGCCCTTCAGGATGCCGGAAGCCAGAAAGTCGACCATGTTCTCTCCGCCGGCGGGCACCATTTCCTCTGCCTGCCGGAAAGAAAACTGTTCACCATATTTGCGATGCGTCATGAAATCACCGCGCAGGCGGTAATGACCGCCCTTATGTGCGCCGGGAAGATAACCGACGGCGGTCAATTCTTCTGCCGACGTATTCTCCGATTCCTCCGTATGAAACACAGCGACGGTATAACTCGTTTCCCGATTATGAAAAATAAGCTCCGCTATTGTCCCGGTCTTCTCAATCATGGGCGCCTTCTTTGTGATGGGGCTTGTACAGACGACGGTTTTCAAGTGTCCAGATGCGCTCTGTGAAATCACCTTCCTGTGTACCGCGCAGCGCTTCCTCCATGTC
>CADAJM010000156.1 GCA_902788245.1 uncultured Eubacteriales bacterium
GCTCACAAAGAGATAGTGCGGAACACAAAGGGTATGTGAGAGCGCATCGCTCATTCAACCGGATATGGAAGGAAATGGACAGTGCACAGCCTGATCTTTTGGAGAAGATACTAGAAAGGGATAACCTGAATAGGGCTTTTAAAAGAGTGAAGACGAACAAGGGAGCGCCGGGAGTCGATGGAATGACCATTGACGAGACGCTCTCATGGCTGAGGAAACATAACCATGAGCTGATAGACAGGATCAGGCGCGGGAAATATACGCCGAAACCTGTCAGGCGAGTGGAGATTCCGAAGCCGGACGGAGGGATACGGAAGCTTGGTATTCCCACCGTCATAGACCGTACCATACAGCAAGCCATGGCACAGAAGATGATGCCGATCTATGAGCCGCTGTTCGCAGATGGGAGCTACGGCTATCGTCCCGGACGAAGCGCGAAGAACGCCATTCTGAAGGTGAAGAAGTATGCAGAGCAAGGCTATACCCATGCGGTAAGTCTTGACTTGTCAAAGTATTTCGACACGCTGAACCACGACATACTGGTCATCCTGCTCCGCAGGGAGATTAAGGACGAAAGGGTCATACAGATGGTAAAACGCTATCTTAGAAGCGGAGTCATGGAAAACGGAGTGGTCATCGACACAGAGGAAGGGTCGCCGCAGGGAGGAAATCTTTCTCCGCTGTTGGCGAACATCTACCTCAACGAATTCGATCAGGAGTACCTGAAGCGGGGAGTTCCGTGCATTCGCTATGCGGACGATATCGTCCTTTTGGCGAAAAGCGAGCGAGCCGCAAAGAGACTTCTGGAGACAAGCACGAAATATCTCGAGGGAAGCTTGAAATTGAAGGTCAATCAAGAGAAAAGCCGTGTTGTCAGCGTGTTTGCAATCCGAAATTTTAAGTATCTCGGCTTTGCGATGGGGAAGAACGGGAGAGGCATCTATGTGCGTGTTCATCCAAAGTCGATGAAGAAGTTCAAAGACCGACTGCGTGAATACTCTTCCCGTAGACACTGCCAGAGCATCAGACCAAGTCTGGAAAGGTTAAAGGTCTATGTACAAGGTTGGATGAATTACTACGGAATCGCAAGCATGAAGAACCCGATCGATGATCTCAACGGGTGGTTGTACCGACGAATCCGCATGTGTATCTGGAAGCAGTGGAAACGGCCGAAGACAAAGAAACGGCATCTCATAAACCTCGGGATACCGGAATACTTTGCACACATGGCGGCAAACAGTCGGAAAGGCTATTGGAGAACGGTCAACACGACAACGGTGAAACGAGCGTTGTCAAAAGAAAGACTGATACGCTCTGGCTTCTTTGATTTAGCCATTGCGTACCAGTCAGTACACGTCAACTATTGAAAGCGCCGTGTACCGAACGGTACGCACGGTGCTGTGAGAGGACGGGGGCTAATCACCCCCTCCTACTCGATTTACAGACGCAAACAACTCTGAGAGGTACCTAGCATGAAGCACACTCGCGCAGATATTCCATGGGCAACGTTCTTATTAATTGCAATCAGTATTTTGATTTACCTCCTGGAAGCCATTGCAGGCGGAAGCGAAAATCCCGATGTTGCAATCCGCTTCGGAGCCATGTATACACCATATATCCTGATGCAGGGAGAGTGGTATCGTCTTGTCACCGCTATGTTTGTGCATTTTGGCTTTGAGCATCTTGCCAGCAACATGCTTGCCCTGATGGTCGAAGGTCCGATCGTCGAGAGATATTATGGTAAAATCCGGTTTCTTGCCATTTATGGCTTTGCCGGCATCTCCGGGAATCTTGCCACAATGGCATGGGATATTTTGAGCGGAACCGCACGCCTGTCCGCAGGCGCTTCAGGCGGAATCTTTGGACTTACCGCTGTATTTCTTATTTTTGCAATGCTGCCGGAATTACGCAGACTTTTCCCCATAAAGCGGGTTCTTTTCTCCATCCTGATTTCTCTAAGCCCTGCGCTGGAAGATGGCTCCATTAATCTGATTGCACATCTGGGCGGTCTTTTGGGAGGATTTGTTATTGCAGGCTGCTTCGAATATATAAAAAGTCGGCATTATCGAAAATATTATAGCAGCCATTAAATTCTTAAATTTAATAATGATTTCTGTTATTTAATTGACAATATGCTCTGTCTTAGATATGCTATCTCTGTGACGCAAATGTCATTTTTACGAGGAGGATATCTCGATGAAGAAAGTTTTATCAGCTACTGTCGTATCTGCAATGGTACTTGGATTGGCCGCATGTGGTGCAAGCGGCAATGCAACAACTACTGCTGCAGCAGGAAGCTCAGCTGCTGCTCAGGCAGAGACTCTTAAAGGAGAAGCCGAAGGTTTTGGCGGTACCGTTACCGTAACCATTACCAAGGAAGGTGATAAGATCACCGCTGCAACTGTAGAGGGAAAGGATGAGACTCCGGATGTCGGCGGTAAGGCACTGGAGGAGCTTGGCAAGCAGATCGTTGCTGCCAATGGTTCCAATATCGATGGTGTTTCCGGTGCAACAGTTACATCAACCGCAGCTAAAAATGCGGCTGCGCAGGCACTGGGAGAGAAGGTAGAGACCGAGGCTGCCAGTGAAGCTGCCAAGGAAAGCACACAGGCTGCAGCAGAGTCCAAAGCTCCGGCTAAGGCAGAAACCACCAAGGGTGCAGATTTTACCGTAAAAGGAAAGATCCAGATCGGTGAAGCTCTGTCTGCCGCTCATGGCACAAAGTGCTTTACACAGACCTATGCTGTAGTAAGCGGTGATAAGGTCGTTGCTGCCTATATCGATGAA
>CADAJM010000157.1 GCA_902788245.1 uncultured Eubacteriales bacterium
GGAAATCATCAGGGAAGGTGATCTGTGCATGCATCTCGCCGATAGGCTGTTTCCACTCAGGCAGAAGCACATTGAAGTAGAATATGTCTTTCGCAGTGTTTCTGTCAGCGAACTCAAGGATCTTGTACCTGATCGTATATGTATGGATCCCGGTAGTCAGAGCCTGCTGGTCCACGATTTTTACTGAACTCCCTGATGATGCAATGTTTGAAGCAAATGCAGTTCCGTCGACTGTAAGGCCTCTCATCCTGAATGATCCGCTCGGGATGGCGAACTCGATCTGGTGAAGGGTCTGCGGGATATTGACAGTGATCTCTTCAGTTACATCATAGGAATGATCCTTGCTGACTTCAGCTTCGAGTTCATATTTCGTCACCTCAAAAGCACCGCGCTCAACTCCGCTCGCAGCATCACTGCCCGGAGCCTCCTCGGTGCTCGGACCGGGTGCGGCAAATACCGCACTCATGCCAATTATCAATGCGCATGCAATCACCGAAAAAAGAACCGTTGCTCGTATTAATTTTTTTCTTTCGTTTTCCGTTTTCTTCAATATAATCGATTTTTTGTATAAACAGTCGGCACATATTGTAACATCAAACGGAGGCTTTCTTCAAGGCGGATGCTTGAAAGTATATATGTCAGATTGTACAATCAGATGACAAAGGAGGCCGATTAATATGGGTAAGACTAAAAAAAGAAGTGATTACATCAGCTGGGATGAATATTTCATGGGAATTGCACTGCTTGCAGCCAAGAGAAGCAAAGACCCGAGCACGCAGGTCGGTGCCTGCATCGTGGATGGCAATAACGTGATACTTGCCACGGGCTACAATGGTTTCCCTAAAGGTTGCTCGGACGATGAATTCCCGTGGGATAGAGAAGGAGAAATAACCAAATATCCATATGTGGTTCATGCAGAACTGAACGCAATATTGAATGCTCAGGGTAAAGACCTCAGAGGATCTCGCATCTATGTGGCCCTCTTCCCTTGCAATGAATGCGCCAAGGCGATAATTCAATCCGGCATATCTGAAGTGGTATACCTCTCGGATAAATATGCAGACACGCCCGGTGTAAAGGCCTCTAAATTAATGCTCAGTACTGCGGGCGTTAAACTGACCGGATTCGATCCGGAGACAGAATCTATAGAACTCAACTTTCGCGTAGCTAAATAGCCTCGGAGATAAAAATGAAACTTATTATTACAGCACCTAAAGGTAAGATGGCATCTCTTATCGTGGCGGATGCCGCGGCAAGAGAAGATGTAGATATAATTGCCGGAATAGGTCCTGCCGGCAGAGACTATATCGGAAGTGATATCGGTGAAGTTGCTATGATAGGGCGCAAAGTCGGCGCTCCTGTCACCGATGACTTGGAGTCCGTAATCGACGATGCCGATGTCGTGTGCGATTTTTCGACAACGGAACTCGGCATGGATGTTCTGGATGCCTGCATCAGACACAAAAAAGCCCTTGTGGTAGGCACAACCGGTTTTACTCCCGAGCAAAGAGAAAGACTCGAAGCTGCTTCAGAGCAGATCCCTATTATGATAGCGGCCAATACCGACAGGATGGTCAATGTAATGAGAAAACTCCTCATGGAGGCCGCCCGCGAACTCTATGATGAAACGGATAGAGATAGTGGATATGCACGATAATACGAAACTCGATGCGCCGAGCGGCACCGCCCGCGAGCTTATCGAGTCCATGGGCGAAGCGGTCGGCCGAGACCTCGTCTCGGATGCCGTGTACGGCAGGCCGCTCGGCAGAAATCCCCGCGAAAAAGGAAAAGTCACCTTCCACGCAATGCGCGGAGGTGACACACCATCAAGTCATACTGTATATTTCTTCGGCGAAGGCGAGAGTCTCGAGATCACTCACCACTGCCTGAATTGGAAAGGCTGCGCAAAAGGCGCAGTCGATGCCTGCATTTGGATGGCGGATAAGCCGGCCGGATTATACGGCATCAGAGAATCTATGAAGCTTTAGACTTGGCCGCAGCAGCCTCTCTCTTTGCTGCTCTCCTCTCAAGATACGGCAGAGTCACATCTACATAAATGAAATTAAGAATAGCTGCGAGCGGGATGGACAGGAGAATTCCGCCCACACCTGCGATATTGCCGCAGACCAGAACCGAAATGAGTATGAGAAGTCCCGATACACCGAGGCTGCTTCCGAAAAGTTTCGGTTTTAAAATGTATCCGTCCACGAACTGGAGCACCAGCGTGAATATGAAGAATGCCAGTGCATGCCATGGTTTGATAAGAACCAGTATGAACGCTCCGATCGCTCCTCCGATGATAGGTCCGAAGGTCGGAATGAGATTGGTCAATGCCACGATTACGGATATGAGACCGACATACTGCATTCCCATGAGGCTCATGAATATCGCATTAACAATTCCTACTATCAGTGAATCGAGAAGGCTCGAGACGATGTAGCTCACGAGTATCTGATCGCAGCGCGAGAAGAATTTGAGCAACCTGTTGAAATATTTCTTAGGAACCAATGTGCTCAGCAGATGGTTAATTCCGCCTTTGAGCCTGTCCTTGGCAGCGAGCATATACACTGAAAGTATGAATGCGATTACCCAAGAAAGTATGCCTTTACCTGCTGCCGTTGTTGTGTTGACAACAGCGTTGGCATTTTCATTGAGATATGTCTGAACCTTCTGAGCTATCACTCCGGATGAGCTCATCAGTTTATCCAAATCGAAGCTGTCTCCGAGGCCCCAGCTTTCGAGCAATCCCTGCAAGGAGGCCAGGTACATATCCATATTGTTGACCAGCATCATAAGGCTGTCCATAAGCTGCGGTATCAGAGTTCCGAGCAGGAAGCCTATCACCATAATAACGATGATTACGGTGACTGCAATCGAGACCGTCCAGCGAAGGCCTTCTTTTTTTATGTGTTTAAAGACTTTGTAGTATAGCAATTTAGCCAGAGGATTCATGACGTAAGCCAGAACGCAGCCCATCAGGACGACCTTGAAATATCCTACGAATGTTGCAAGGCCCTGCATCACCGCCCCGAAATGAGTAAGCAAAACATAAAAAGCCACCGCAATACATCCGGCGACCGCATATGCATACCATTTTCTTCCTCTGTATTTTTTGTTCATCTTTACTCCCGTTTTTCTCTGTTTGTTCAATCCATTATCATTTTACGCTATTTTGCATGCATATTTCCATAGTCTTTGGTAATTGGCGCATATTTTTCGATAATGTGGTGCGCCGTTCTGATGCCATCGCATGCGGCAGATGTTATTCCGCCTGCATATCCGGCGCCCTCTCCGCAGGGATATATCCCGGAAAGATTGGATACTCCCGCCTTATCTCGAAGTATCCTGACAGGTGACGAGCTCCTTGTCTCGCTCGCAATCACCCTCGCATTCGGACTGTCATAGCCCTTTATCTTCCTCGCAAACGCAGGAACTGCTTCCCTTATTGCGTCAGCTGCAAATCCAGGAAGTGATGCTGCGACAGGCATTGATGCCTCGCTTCGTTCAAGAAAATCCGCCATACTGCACGAAGGCGGAGTGAAGTCTCCTCCTCCGTTTTCAAAAGCGAGCCTCTCATATTTCTCCTGGAAACGAACACCTGCGAGCACATCGTCAGAGCCGAAGTCATCCGTCCTCACGTCGCAGAGTATTCCGCTGTTAGCAAGTCCGGAGTCCCTGTTCCTTTCGCTCATGCCGTTTACACATAGTTCTCCGTCTTTCGTGCTGCACACCACGACTTCACCGCCCGGGCACATGCAAAAGGAATACACTCCGCGCCCGTTTGATGCCTTGTAATTAATCTTGTAGTCTGCAGGCGGGAGTTTTCCGACATTCTCCGCTCCGTACTGCGCCTCATCTATGAGGCTCTGCGGATGCTCCATTCGAACGCCTATCGAAAACGCTTTTTGCTCCATCGAAGCTCCGGTATCTTTTATCATCTCAAATGTATCCCTCGCGCTGTGTCCTATCGCGAGCACGAGCGCATTTGTCTCGATATAATCCGAGTCTCCCGTGCGAAGATTGAAAGTGCGAATACCGCTAAGGCCTCCGTCTTTTATCTCTATGCTCTCGAGACGAGTGTTAAATCTTATCTCTCCTCCGAGACTTTCTATCTTTTTCCTTATGTTAACTATGACGCTCCTGAGCACGTCCGTACCTATGTGCGGCTTTGCGAGGTACATTATCTCATCTCCCGCACCGGCATCGGTGAATTCCCGAAGCACTTTTCGAATAAGTCCGTCCTTGATGCCCGTTGTGAGTTTACCGTCAGAGAAAGTACCGGCGCCGCCCTCGCCAAAGAGCATATTTGCCTCGGGATCGAGCACTTTATCATTTCTGAACCTGTCCACTGCGGCTACTCTCTCATCCATCGAAGGACCTCTTTCAATCAGGAGAGGCTTGTATCC
>CADAJM010000158.1 GCA_902788245.1 uncultured Eubacteriales bacterium
AAGAGCCTGATCAACCCTATCCGCATCACTTGCAGATGTAAACGGTCCGGAGAGCATAACCAATCTATAGATAATCATCAGATCTCTTCTTTCACTGTCAATCTGAGCAAGCTGAACAGTAGACTTATCATTCCTATACTCAGATGTCGTATCTCTCTGCTTGACAAAACGTCCTTTACAAACCCCAACTAATGGGGCAACCATAAGCAGGTCAACAACTCGGTTAAAAACATTTACTCCATCATCCCGTTCAACTCCTCTCTCTTTACATAAAAATTTGGCATAAGTTGCATGTTCACCATAAAACACATAGTCCGAATTAAACATTTTTCTCTCCGTTCTCTGCAGGCAAAATTATGGATCTTTCCTCTGTAATATGCTTCATTTCATATATTCTCTTCACCCTATTCTCAAGATAGTTTTTTGTTATCAACCAATCTTTCCTTGATACAGCAATGACCACTTGGTTAGCTACCTGTGGCATCAGTCGGCACATATTCTCGATATGCTTGCCATCCGTATGAGAAAAAGGGCCATCCAATACTAAAGGGTATGGTTCATTTTCAGCCTTCAGGTCCCCTTCATCAGAATCGTTAATATGGTCCTTTGCTAATGCTTCAAGGCCAAAAACAAACGCAAAATTTTTGATGTCATTTGTTCCTGTACTCAATTTAGTAGAAACTTTTTCATCATTGAATGAATTAAAAGTTTGAATATTATAATTATCGTCAATAGCTAGATCCAAGTTACCATGATATAGCTCTTTAAAATAACCTTGGACATATTGATTCATCTTAAGGAGCACAGATTCTTGCTCATTTTTTAAGATATCTCATTTTTACAAAAACATAATACTGCAAATTTCAAGGCTTGTAAAGACTTTTTTAGCACTCTATCAAAAAGAGTGCTAACAATAAAATAGACGTGAGTTCAAGGATTATCATCCCAAAACTCACGTCTATTTCAGTTCTCACAAATCGATTAGACGTGTTTACAGTTTTGCGGTGGCGAGGATATTGGTGTCGAATTTGTAGGTGACCGCATCCTCCTGGCGGGTGCGCGTGCGCGCGAGCTCGATCATGCGATCGAGCAGTTCCGTGTACGGAACTCCCGCCGGCTCCCACAGATAGAAAGATAGCGATCCCGGGATAGGATTGATCTCGTTGAAGTAGAGAGCATCGTTATCCATATCTATCATGAAGTCGATTCTGGATACTCCGTTGCAGCCGAGAGCCTTAAATGACTTAACTGCAAGTTCTCTGATTTCCTCGCGCCTTTCATCTGAGATATCCGCAGGTATCTTGCGCGAGAGATTGGCCATGCCGGATCCGGCAGAACCTTTAGTTCCACCTGCAGATTCGGCATCCGCGCTGACATTTACAGTTGCTTGCCCCTTTGCCGGCCCTTTTGCTCCTTTTTTACCTCCGCCGTTCACGTATTTATCTTCATAACTGAGTATCTGCCCCGATCCGAGAGGCTCCTCGCATTCGGATGCGATAGCTTCATTCTCGTCTCCGAGAACAGCGCAGTTTATCTCTTTAAGATTGGATATTGCATGCTCAACCATAACCCTGGTCGCATACATATATGCGTCGTCAACCACTGAAATCAGCTCGTTTCGGTCTTTTGCAACACCGATGCCGACGCTGGATCCGAGGTTGACTGGTTTGACGATAACCGGATATCCGAAAACCTTTTCAATATCGTCCAAAAGCACCTCTGTCTCGGCATAATCGGCCAGTGTATAGACTCTGGCATCGAGAACAGGCACTCCGGCTTCCTTCAGAACAGCCTTGGTTATAAACTTGTCCATCGATATTGCAGACGATGTCACATCAGGTCCAACAAAAGGTACGCCCACTGTTTTCAGGTAACCCTGAAGAGCTCCATCCTCAACGTTCGTTCCGTGCACGATAGGAAAAGCCATGTCGAACTCAACAGGCTGCATTCCACCGAATCTCCTGAACGGATATTGAACAAACTTAAATCTGCCGTCATCATTTACCATGACAACTCTTACGGATTCCTTGAGCATGGCAGGGATATCCCTGTATGATTCTATCTGCCCTACTTTGCTTCCGATATACATGTCGTTATCTTTGGTCAGATATACCGGAATGCATTCATATTTTTCCTTATCCATAGCCATAAGAGCCTGGATTCCGGAGATTACCGAGACCTCGTGTTCGACGGTTTTGCCGCCCCACATCATCGCAATTCTCGTTTTCATCAGCTAAACCTCTATTCCAAAATAGTCATCATGAGCACAGCCGGGGAGCTCAGTAGTTATCAGGCAAATCGTTCTCGAGCAATATGTATTTGTGCTCGTCTTTCTTCGCCTTGATGCCGTATGCGTATTCAATGGCTTCTTCTACTCTGTCGAAGCCTATACATTTCTTTTCAGGGAAACCCTCGCTGAGAGCTCCTTCTCTGATCGGATCCGTGTGCTTGCCGCCGACCAGCAATATGTAGTCGCAGCACTTAGCAGCGTACGTTCCGAATTTGCGGTTATATTCATCCTCGTCCTCACCGAGTTCGACCATGCCCGGCGTGACGAGTATCCTCATGCCGTCAAATAGCGCGAGAGTCTCGACGGCAGCTTTAGAACCTATAGGATTTGAGTTGAATGCATCGTCTATGATCGTGACTCCTCCCTGATTCTTCATCTCCATCCTGTGCGGCACGCTCTTGAGTCTCCTTACCGGAATCTTGAGCTCCTCCAGCGCAATTCCCATCTCGTGTGCCACGGCGATAGCGCCCATTACGT
>CADAJM010000159.1 GCA_902788245.1 uncultured Eubacteriales bacterium
ACTGGTTTGGGACCAGTGGGCCGCGGGTTCAAATCCTGCCAACCCGACCACATGCTCAGATAGCTCAGTAGGTAGAGCAGGGGACTGAAAATCCCCGTGTCCCTGGTTCGATTCCGGGTCTGAGCACCACTCAAGAACGAGAGTCTGATGAATTAATCGTCAGACTCTTATTTTTTACAAAAAACCATCAAGTTTACGTTATATTTATTCATGTAAAGTTTTCTTGACATAGCCTCTGCAAACGCATATTATAGACACAAGATATAGTCATAATTACATTTTTGCACAGCATATATGGAAAATAACCTGGCTAAGATCAGAAAAGAAAAGAAAATCGGACAGGCTTATCTTGTTGAAAAACTGGGGGTTTCAAGACAGAGCATAAGCGCCATCGAGAACGGTAAATCCACGCCGTCTCTTGAGCTTGCCATGGATATTGCATATCTGCTCGGGATGCCTATCGAAGAAATCTTCATCTACGAAAACCGTTTCAAATAATCCCAATCTTAAACAATTAGTAATATAAATATATTTGTTAACTAAGCAGGTGTATACTCTACACATGCTTTTTAAATACAATTCTTTAAAAAATCTATACCTGATACTGCTTTTAACCGCAGCGATACTCGTCGCGGCTTCTTTCAGTGCGCATGCCGTATCGGCACCGAGCGCCACAGGCTATGTTAAAAACAGCACGGTCAATGTCAGGAAGTCAGCGAGCACTTCTTCGAAGATAGTTACCAAACTCGGCAAGAACACAATGGTGACTATACATAAAGAAGTTTTCAAATCGAAGAAAAGCACCGCCGCCAAGAATAAGTGGTATTATGTTTCCGTAAACGGCAAAAAGGGATATATAAGATCCAATAATATAAAGAACGTCTCATACGGCAATGTTTCCGCAAAGGCATCAAAAAAGGCCTACTACAGGAAAGGCGCCGGCACTAAGTTTAAGAAGAAAGGAACTGTAAAGAAGGACACATATTTTACGGTTCTTCTCGAAGCCAAGCCGGTATCTTCTGCCAAGGGTTCCAGCAGCAAATGGTATAAAGCCAAGATAGGCAGCAAGACCTGCTATATATGTTCTAGCAATGTTAAATTGGGAGCGACTTACGTGAATTATCCATCAGGAAAGATATTAAGTGCAGCGGAGTTCGAGACATTTATGAGTCAGCAGGGTTTCCCTGAGTCATACAAGAGCAAACTCAGGACTCTGCACAAAGCTCACCCGAACTGGGGCTATGTTGCATTCAGAACGGGAATATCCTGGGATTCCGCTCTTACCAAGGAAAGCAAAAGTAAGGTGTCGCTGGTACACAAGTCGTATCCGAGCTCATACAGAAACGGAAGCACTCAGGTAGAGCCGGGATGGTACAACGCCAGCAGCAAAGTCGTTGCATACTACATGGACCCGAGGAACTTCATCAATGAGAACAGCATCTACATGTTTGAGGATCTTTCGTACAAACCTGCTTATCAGACAGAAGCAGTCGTCAGCAGCATACTCGCTCCGAGCAAACTTCCGACCTACGGCTTCACGGCGAGCATCTTCGTAAAAGCCGGTGCAAAGACCAATGTCAGTCCGGTTTTCCTCGCCGCAAGAGCAAGGCAGGAGACAGGCGGAGGAGGCAATGCCATAAACGGACAGTCTTCTCTCGGCAAGGTATATAATCCGTTTAACATAGGCGCATACGGCGGCACAGACCCTCTGTACAATGGCCTGGTGTATGCTAAAGCCAAAGGGTGGAACACCCAGGCCAAGGCAGTAGAAGGCGGAGCTGCACTACTCGCGGAAAGCTACATCAGCAAAGGTCAGCACACGACATACTACCAGAGGTTCAATGTAAGAAACGGCGCATCAAAGGTCGCAACGCATCAGTATATGACCAACATCATGGCCGCATACAGCGAATCGCTTTCGACCAAGAACTCGTACAAATCGTACGGCGTAGTAAATCAACCGCTGATCTTCGAGATACCGATTTACAACTCGATGCCGTCATCGACCAAATTGCCGTAAATAACAAGGAGTTATCAAAAAAACTGCGGAATAATATGCGGAATAATACACTTGATATTATTCCGCATATTATTTAGAATACAGATATGAAATATTTGACCACGACCGAAGTAGCCGAAAAATGGAATATAAGCGACAGGCGTGTTCGAGTTCTCTGCAAAGAGGGAAGAATCCCGGGTATTAAAGAAGAGAACGGGAGCTACATGATACCTTTTGATGCCGTAAAACCTAAGGATAAAAGGTTCCGAACTCAGCCGAGCTATACATATACAGAAGTGGAGCAAAGCCATATAAGAGAAGAACTCAATGCATATATGGCTGTCAATCCAATGCTGTATATGAAATGGCAGGATGAAATAATTGCTCAGATCGACAATGCGTATAACGTCTTTTTTACCAAGCCGGACTATAATCCCGTGATATCAAATATTACAGGCGGTCAGAATATATGGGCCAGGGAGAGATTCGAATCTTTTCTGAGAGACCGGATTGTCAGCAGAGAGAGAAAGGATATAGAGAAGATACTGTACAGATGCGGTTTATCTTCATACGATACTATCAGAGTAGCTGTGGCTACCAAAGCCATCAGTGCTTCAGATATGCTTTGGATCACGGATAATGCAGATGAAAAATTCAATGAAGCCGTGACGGATGTGTTTGATTCAGTGTTCCTTCAAAAGATAGATGCCGAAGGGGACACTGTAGACACC
>CADAJM010000160.1 GCA_902788245.1 uncultured Eubacteriales bacterium
TGAAGGCGAAGAGGATGACACGGTTGGTGCCACCGCAGATGACATTATTGAAAGCACCAAGGATTTCATCCTGAAGGAGTTGAGCCGTCAATTAAAAGGATATGATCTGGAACAATTCGTCGCTGATCTGTTACAGGCGATGGGCTACCGGACAACTGTGTCTCCGCATGGTGGTGATAGCGGAATCGATATCACCGCTTATAAAGATGAGCTGCCGCCACGTATTTTAGTGCAGGTAAAAAGCCAGGACAGCGATATCAAGGAGACAACAATCCAGTCCCTGAAAGGTGCAATGCGTGAGGGAGATTATGGTCTGTTCGTTACGCTGTCAAACTATACCAAGAAGGCGCAGAAGTATCTGGAGAACACACCGATTATCCGAGGCATCAACGGAACAGAGCTGGTGGATCTGATCCTGAAATACTATGATGATCTGAGCGAAAAGTACCGGAAGATGATCCCTCTGAAGATGGTCTATATTCCGGTTCCGAAAGAGGAATAGTCACACAAAAGAGCAGCCCGTCTATGAAAAAACCTGACGGGCCAGTGTAATAACTGACCTGTCAGGCATAATATTCATATTCAGTTGTATACTACTTACTGGATGATTTCTTCGTCTCTGAAACATACACCCTGAGCAAATGCCGTCCGGTAAGCTTTCAAGACGGTCTCGGTATGGTCGGCGCTGATCATATCAATCAGCTCATTAAATTCTGCCCTGTGGGCTTCAGAGATGGCGGCGCGAAATTTGGAAAGCCTGCGGTTAATCGCTTCCTGCCGGTTAATATATTCTTCGGTCTGATAATAAGACTGCATGGTCTCGTCCATGGAGTCCACAATATAAGCTGCAACAATAGATGACATTTGGGATTCCTCCTCTAATGATAATTTTGGGGTTTCAGCCACGGTAGCCGTGCCGTTAAGTACAATGCTCTGTACTGATTTCTTTTTGTCTGTACTGTTCTGAGCTTTTCTATGTTTTTCTGTGCTTTGCTGTTCTGTACTTTTTTGGCTTGCTTTGTCGTCGCTTAATTAGGATATAGCTAATATATAATTATCATTGTCGGAGACAGATTCAGTGCTGCCTCTGTCCTGGCGGCGGAGTAGATGGCACCGTCTGGAAACGGAAACATGCTCCAGATATACCAGGGTGAGAGATTTGACTGTGACGCAGATGATGGATGCATAGTAGATCGCGGATTTGGGATCGTAGGTAATCACAACGATGACCCAGTCGCGAACGTTGTAGATGCACTGCATCAATATGCGCAGGAAATGACGGATGAATCTATAGGAAGCCCGTTCAATGCTTTCCATCAGTGGCCGTGTGTATTCCTCCATAGTTTCGGCAAAGGCCGTAAGTGCACTGCTTATATTTTGGACAGCTTCTTCCATGACGGGCTGAATGCTCTCGAACGCTTTTGCAATTGCCGCAGCGATTTTGCTGCAGTCGAATGTTAATACCTCCTCCCCAGCGTTTTTTGTATTTATAACGATTTCCATTGTCTTATCTCACCTCCTCCCTCTTCAGGATTTATATGTGTAATCTGTACTAAGGTACAGAAATACTGACGTTTGCATCGGTAGTATAGCACGCAATCATGTACTTTTCAATAGCAGAAAACACAATATATAGTGCTTTTGCTAGATTATACCACAATATATGGTATAATCAGATGAAACGGGACTTACGCGGCTTCCTGATAAGAGGCCCGAACGCAAGTCCCTTATTTCATGCTGCAATCTTGAAAAGACGCAGCAGGTGTATTTCAAAATCCGTATATTCCATCGGCCCGTACTGTACCCATTTGCGGTAATAGCAGTAGGAGTTGTAGGCCGCATCATCAGTTGTCACGAAAATTCTGGCAACATCGTCGGAGCATGTCAGTTTAAGAACATGAATCAGGGGAGGCGGGGCGATTGCGTACTTGGCGAACAAATTCGCCTCAGCCTCCTCGATCACATGTTGACTGTCGTCGGGGTTGTCGTGGTGTCCTCTGTAACAGTGGCCGATCTCATGAAATAGAGACCAGCGGATGCGTCGTTCGCTTCTTCCAATGTCGTTGTAGTAGATGACGTATTGATACATCCCGGTTTCATCGTTAAACTCCACTGTAGAGTAGGAGTCGTCACTGATGTCGAAGGCTTCCACCTGTTTCTCAAAACTAAGGTCTGAGTAGCGGCGAAGTACATAGCAAAGCCTCTCGGCAATCAGGTACGGATCGATAGGGTAGGAGTCAATCCCACACTCTTCGAACATCTCGATGACGGACTTCTTTACGTCATCACACTGCTCATCTGTTAATGGCCCTCGCAAGTTTTGAAGCTTCCTTTCTGTGATAATTTAATCATCCACGATCAAAGCTGTAACCAGGTCGGCCTTTTGCTTTTTTGTCCAATTCTTTGCATTGCGTGCAATTGCTCGCTGTGTCCGGTAGTAGACAAGTTCGGAATCTTCCTCTGCTTCCTGATTTAACAGGTACTCCGGGGTAGTGTGAAGCGCTGCAGCAATGTTTGCGAGAATCGGGCCGCGCGGGGAACGTTCGCCTTTGATGTATCTTGACATCGAGACCTCCGTTACACCGACCTTTGCAGCAAGTTCGCGTTGTGTGAGACCATACTGATTCAACAGTTCAGAAATCCTTCCTCCTAATGTTTCTGCCATGGTTTTCATTCTCTCTTTCTAATTTAGATTTGCGTATGCTCAGCATGGGCTTTCGGGCTCT
>CADAJM010000161.1 GCA_902788245.1 uncultured Eubacteriales bacterium
ATCAAAATCATATATTTGTTGTAAGAACAGATAAGGACCGGTTATTACCGGAATTTCTTTCTTTGGAAACTGGAAGTAAATATGGAAAAAGATACTTTATCAGTTGTTCAAAGCAGACAACTAATCTTGCTTCAATTAACTCAACTCAATTGAAAAATTTTCCTGTCCTTCTTCCTTCAATAGAAGAACAAAAAGAAATTGTTGGCATTATTAGAGATTTGGTGGACAAAGAAGAAAACAGTAAAGAAGCCGCCGAAACAGTCCTTGATCAAATTGACATCATGAAGAAGTCCATCCTCGGCCGTGCTTTTCGAGGAGAGCTTGGCACGAACGATACGAATGATGAACCGGCGATGGAGCTGCTAAAACGGATACTAAATGAGAGCAACAGTTAATTCGGGCGGAGGGAATGCTTTTACAATCAGAATCAGCACGCCTCCCATTTTACTTGTTTAACAAGCAATAATACATCCTCAGAAGCGGTGACCTCTGCCACATCTGGTAGCTAATAATGGACATGTAATGAAAAACCTGACGGGCCAGTGTAATAACTGACCTGTCAGGTACTATTTTCATTTGAGCTCTATGTGAATTATTTGATGATTTCTTCGTCTCTGAAGCAGACACCTTGAGCAAACGCAGCCTTGTAGGCTTTCATAACGGTCTCGGTGTGATCAGCGCTAATCATTTCAATCAGCATATTCAGTTCTACTCTGTGGGCTTCAGGGAGCGCGGCGCGGAATGCGGATAATTTGCTATTAATCGCTTCCTGCCGATTAAGGTATTCTTCGGACTGGTAATAGACCTTCATGGTTTCGTCCATGGAGTCGACGATATAACTGGATACAATCGATAACATTCAGGATTCCTCCTCTAATGATAATTTTTTGGGTTTCAGTCACGGTAGCCGTGCCATTAAGTACTTTGCTCTTTATTGGCATTTTCTTTTCTGTATTGTTCTGAGCTTTTCTAAGGTTTGCTGTGCTTTGCTGTTCTGTACTTTTTGGCTTTGCTTTCGTTGCCGTGATTAGATCATAGCAAAAATATAATTATCATTGTCGGAGGCAGATTCAGTGCTGCCTCTGTCCTGGCGTCGGAGTAGATGGCACCGTCTGGAAACGGAAACATGCTCCAGATATACCAGGGTGAGAGATTTGACCGTGACGCAGATGATGGATGCATAGTAGATTGCGTTTTTGGGATCGTATGTAATAACAACGACGAACCAATCATGTACGCTGGATATGCATTGCATCAACATGCGCAGGAAATGACGGATTAATGTATGTGAAGCCCGATTAATGCTTTCCATCAGTGGCTTTGTGTATTCCTCCATAATATCGGCAAAGGCCGTAAGCGCACTGCTTATATTCTGGACAGCTTCTTCCATGACGGGCTGAATGCTCTCGAACGCTCTTGTAATTGCCGCAGCGATTTTGCTGCAGTCGAATGTAACTACCTCCTTTCCGGCGTCCCTTCTGGTGATTATTATTTCCATGTCTTATCTCACCTCCTCCCTCTTCAGGATTATATGTAATCTGTACCAGGGTACAGAAATACTTACATTTGCATCGGTAGTATATCACGCAAAGGTGTAATTTTCAATAGTAGAAACCGCAAGATGTAGTGTTTTGACTGCATATTAACACTATATATGGTGTTTTGCTGAAAAATGGGACTTGCAAGGCTTCCTTATAAGAGGCCTGATTGCAAGTCCCTTATGCTACGCTGCGATCTTAAAAAGGCGCAGCAGCTGTCTTTCAAAATCGGTATATTCCATCGGCCCATATTGTACCCACTTACGGTAATAACAGTAGGAGTTGTAGGCCGCATCTTCTGTAGTTACAAAAATTCTGGCGACATCGTCAGAACTGGACAGTTTCAGCACATGGATCAGGGGAGGCGGGGCGATTGCGTACTTCGCGAAAAGATTCGCCTCAGCCTCCTCGATTACATGCAGACTGTCATCCGGGTTGTCGTGGTGTCCTCTGTAGCAATGGCCGATCTCATGAAAAAGAGACCAGCGAATTCGTCGTTCGCTTCTTCCAATGTCGTTGTAGTAGATGACGTACTGGTACATTCCGGTTTCATCGTTATACTCCACCTTTGAATAGGAGTCGTCACTGATATCGAAGGCCTCCACCTGTTTCTCAAAACTAAGGTCTGAATAGCGGCGGAGTACATAGCACAGCCTCTCGGCGATCAGGTACGGATCAATAGGGTAGGAGTCTATCCTACACTCCTCAAACATCTCGATGACGGACTTTTTTACGTCGTCACACTGCTCATCTGTTAATGGACCTCGCAAGTTTTGAAGCTTCCTTTCTGTGATAATTTAATCATCCACGATCAACGCTGTAACCAGGTCAGCCTTTTGCTTCTTTGTCCAATTCTTTGCATTGCGTGCAATGGCTCGCTGTGTCCGATAGTAAACAAGTTCGGAATCTTCCTCTGCCTCCTGATTTAACAGGTATTCCGGAGTGGTGTGAAGCGCTGCAGCAATGTTTGCAAGAATCGGACCGCGCGGGGAACGTTCGCCGTTGATGTATCTTGACATCGAGACTTCTGTTACACCGACCTTTGCAGCAAGTTCGCGTTGTGTGAGACCATACTGATTTAACAGTTCAGAAATCCTTCCTCCTAATGTTTCTGCCATGGTTTTCATTCTCTCTTTCTAATTTAGATTTGCGTATGCTCAGCATGGGCTTTCGGGCTCT
>CADAJM010000162.1 GCA_902788245.1 uncultured Eubacteriales bacterium
CAGAATGTACCCTCGCCCGAGATCCAGCTTGATGCGCTGTCAACAGATGTTGACCACATAACTGCTATCGAGCCCTTGTTTTCTGCGTAGCTGTTAAATGTAGGAAGCAGTGATGCGGAAGAATCCCCGCTTACTGAGCCTGCAAGTTTGCCTGCCTTGATATCTGTGATCTCAAGAACAGATGAATCGTACTGAATTGAGAAGTTGCAGCACTGAATACCATTTGAAGGTATATCAGCCATAGATACGTCCACAGTGAACTGCCCTCCTGCCTCTGCTGTCGTCTTGCTGACGGATATCTGCACTGTTTCGTCAGCCGCAACAGCGGGAGCGATTGAGCAAACTGAAAGTGAAAGCATCGCTGCGGCCATAGCCCCGATGACTATCTTTTTTGTCTTCATGATTTTTTCCTCCTTCTTCATTAATTGTTATATAACAAAGGAACAGGTGCCCCTTTTATTATATCTTAAATTGATGCAGTCTTCCGGACTGCGGGAACGAATTACAGAGCTGCGCACCACTGCCTCATCTTCGTGCAGTATATGTACACACCGCATCCGGAAGGGACTCGATACAACTGAGACCCGCCTGATCCGGACACGAAAAAGCGCATCCTGACCCAATGAGCCCATGCTCTATATTTATTCATGATTTCATTATATATCAGCTCTCAAAAAAAGTAAATAGGTTTATGTCGTTTTTGGAATTTTGTCTAAACAGAGCGTCCCATTTTTGCACGCTTTGCACAATCACAAATTTCTCGAAAAATCTTCTCTTAAAGGCTAATATTAACGAAATGTGAACAACTTTATTTATTTATCCAGCTTGCGAAATTCTTCCGGAATACTCTCGTCGATTATATCATTGAGGATGTCCCAGTTGAAGTCGGGATAAGTGCCTCTCGGCACCGCTGAACCTATCCCATGCATAGCAGCAAGCTCAGGGGTATACTTGCTGTAAGGATATACCCTTAGATTGTCGTAATCGCCCGCTTCGTAGTGGATTATATTTGGTATTACGCCAACATTTTCAAGCGATATTTCGCCTGTTTCGCCGTTCATGACGATATCGAGATCGGGCATTTCTCCAACGAGGTTGAAGTTATCCGTCTGAGCGCATATGAAATTGCCCATAGAATAGAAAACAAAGCCCTTTGAACCGTCACTTCTCGGGATCCACTCCATAGTTTCGGCAGTATGGGTATGGCAGCCGAGGATGATATCCGCTCCCCACTCGACCATCTTATGCGCGAGTTCAATTCTGTCAGGCGACACCTCATGAGTGTCCTCAACACCCCAGTGTGCGGAGACAACAACGACATCAGCGAGTTCCTTCGCTTCTTTTATCTGCCTCTCAATGACACTCTCTTCGCTGTTCATGACAACTCTGAGCGGGCAGCCTTCGGGGAAGGAAAAGCCGTTGATATGCTCGGCATAAGCAAGAAAAGCTATCTTCACGCCATTGACCTCGCGCACGCGGATATCGTTCGCATCGTCCTCATTGAGATAAGCTCCGAGAATGGTAAGGTCATTTGCTTCAGCCTTTGCGTTCCAGAAGTTGATCGATTCTTCCAGAGCGTCAGCACCGAAGTCGAGAAGATGATTGTTCGCCATTGTGAAAACGTCGAATCCAAGGTCGATGACCGCATCCGAGACCTCCGGCGGAGAATTGAACAGCAGCGCACCTCCGTCAGCGCCTCTTATCGGGTTACTTGTACTGATGATGGTCTCCTGATTCAGAACAGCCACATCAGCATCTTCAATCAGGTATTTGACATTTTCATAAAGCGGTCGGAAATTATAAGCCTCGCCCTCACCAGCAAGTCTTTCCGCATTCTTGAACACGGAATAGTGTATCAGATTATCGCCGGCAGCGATAAAATGAACGCGCTTGTCCTCCTGAGGAGTACTGGTTTCGGGTTCGGTCTCGACAGTTTCGCCGGCAGTTGATTCTGATCCGGCAGATGATGTGGTCTCATGAACTTCTGAGGTGTTCTCGCCAACGTTTGAACAGCCCGCAGCCGACATCATCATGACGCAGAATACGGCAGCAGCAGCCGCTTTGCGTTTTAAGTCCGCCATATCTTTCTCTCCTTTTTATGCGAAAGCCTGTCATTCCGCACATTAATTATATCACATTGATTTTCATTTTGCAATTACAAATTGTATGATTATCACGTATAATTACAGTTAGTTTTATATTCATAACTGACTTCTCAAATCCGGAAAACGGCTATATACAGGCATTTAGTCGTACTGTTCATTACTGATAAATCCGGCTTTGTCGATTATAACGAAATTTAAGCTTGATTTCTGTGCATTCTGTCCAATTGGAGCTGAATAAACTCGTCCGCAAGGGATTTTGCCTCAGCATATGAGCTGAGCTGATAGCAGCGTCCGCGGAATTTCGCCGAGCCGTAAAAACCGTTCATATACCATGCAGCGTGCTTTCTCGCCTCATGCATAGCCATTTCTTCATTCTTGGGACTCATTTCCAGCATCATTCTTATATGTCTCAGCATTATCTCCATACGTTCCTCAACAGTCGGCGGAACGTATTCCCTGCCCTCGGCAGCGGCAGCTATCTCCTCGAATATGAACGGTCTGCCGTAACTTCCCCTGCCTATCATTACAAGGTCGCAGCCGGTCTGCTCATACATCGCCATGCACGATGCAGCATCGGTAACGTCTCCGTTGCCGATGACCGGAACT
>CADAJM010000163.1:0-2637 GCA_902788245.1 uncultured Eubacteriales bacterium
GCGGAGGAGTTTTCCACAATACATTTTTTATTCTTTACACGTTTTCCCCGTTTATCCACAGAGTTTTCAACTTTTACGCATTGTAAAATTCTGTATATAGCGTTGTTTTCCACACTCTCCACAAGGTTTTCAACAATTGAAGTGTGGAATCAACTTCTGTTTCAACACAGTGTTGAAAAGTTTTTGACATCGAAGTGGAAAGAAAAAAGGATAATATTGCTCTTATTTTTGTTTCTAAGACTAATATTGTTATTTATTGAACGATGTGATATAATATTATCATATTGAAAAAATGAGGTATTATTATGTTTCAGGGATTTTCACATGAGGCACTCGATTTCCTTCTTGGTATAAGATTCAACAACGATAAGGAATGGTTCGAGCCGCGCAAAAAAATATACACGGAAAAGGTCTATGAGCCGATGAAGGCACTTGCGGAGGAGATTTACGCTCCGTTTGAGAAGACAGGCATGATTTGCAAGGCGGGACGTATCTACCGCGATGAGAAGTTTCCGCCGTATCTGCACTATCGCGACACTATGTGGATATACGTCCGCTACGAGGCGTGGTACTGGAACAGGACTCCTACCCTGTATTTCGAGCTTTCGCCGGAGGGAGCGGAGTTCGGGTTCCGCATTTCAAAGCCGGAAGCCGCTGTCATGGAGCGTTTCCGCAGTCAGCTCAGCGAGGACGCAGACAAATTTCTCTCACTTGCGAAAAAGCTGAAACGCCGGGGAATATGCTTTGGCGGTGAGGAGTATAAGCGTCTCAAACCCTGCAATGTACCCGAGGCAGAGGAGTTTTTCCGCAAGAAGGGACTTTCGGCATATGAAAGAGTCAGCGATATAGCGGAGCTTTCGTCGCCGGAGCTTGTAAAGCGTGTCATAAGCAACTTCAAGGCGGTAATGCCGCTGAATGAGATGTTTCACGAAATCGTCGGGGTTGAGGCACTCGCAAAGGAGCTTTTGAAGGAGGAAGCGTCTCAGCCGGAACGTGAGGCAGTCAAAGCGCCGGAGCAGGAATTTATGTGGTAAATCCGGTAATACTTGACAATATATATATAATAGTGGTATAATCATACTGTATTGTTAAAAAACGGTACTATTATAATAGAGAATAGAAACGGAGTTAATAAACATGGGTATCAGCGTTTGTTTGCTGGCATATAAAGAGGCGGAAAATCTTGCTTTTCTCCTTCCTAAAATAAAGGAAATGCTCGACAGCCTCCCGGAACCTTATGAAATACTCGTTATCGACACTGAAAAGCCGCTCGATAATACATCAGAAGTATGCGAAAAGTTCGGTGCAAGATATATAAATCAGGAGTTCCCCGGATTCGGAGGAGCTTTTAAAACAGGTATAAAGTACGCGGAAATGGACAAGTTCCTTATCCTCGACAGCGACGGTTCACACGACCCGAAGTACATTCCCGCGATGTACAAGAAGTTCACAAGTGAGAACTGCGACCTCGTTATCGGTTCACGCTACACTGAGGGCGGCGAGACTAACGATGCTAAAAGTTCAATAATAATGTCACATATCCTCAATACCTTTTTCCGCATATGTCTTGGAATAAAGGCTAAGGATATCTCCACCGACTACCGTATTTATCACACAGACCAGCTTAAAAAGGTCGGCGACAGCCTTGAAAACGTAAACTACGATATATTGCAGGAAGTACTTCTGCGAATGAAGCAGAATAAGCCTGACCTGAAAATAGGCGAAGTTCCGATATCGTTCCAGAAGCGTATCTACGGCGAGTCAAAGCGCCGCCTCATACCTTTTATAATAGGCTACATGAAGTCGCTTATCCGCTTCACATTCATCAGATACCCTATCCTGCGCAATATCCTGCTTTACGGAGTTTTCGGGCTCCTCGCATTCGTGCTTGATTACGGCATTTCTGTCGGACTGACAAAATCGGTAATGAAGGGAACTCCGGAAATTGCGAGCATTATCGGTAATATTGCCGGATTTGTATTCACGTTCACTACCAACACCTTCTGGAACTTCAAAACCAAGGGAAAATTCCTTCTTCGCGCGGCTTCATACGGCGGTATAACTCTCGTGGGAATGGGAATATCGACAGCTTGTATACACTTACTTAAAGGCTCAATAAAATTCGGACTGCTGAAACTTCTTGTGCTGGTATTCGTATCGGCGATACAGTTCGTACTCAATAAGCTGATAACATATAACGAAAAAATTATCCCGAGTGATAACAAATAACAGAAAGGGTGTATAGAAATGTCAACCGCTCCTAAAAAGGCGCTTACCCGTGAAAAGAAAATAAGTATAGGCTTTGCGGTACTCCGCTACCTGATAGTATTTTTAGTTCCGCTGATAACCGGAATAGTCATATTCAAGAAAAAGGAAATAGCGCCGTTTGGCAATAATGACGTTCTTTCTATCGACCTGTGGGGACAGTATTTCCCGATGTACCGCAAGTTCGCATTCGACAGCGGCATTTCCGAGGCAATGTACAACTGGAGCGGCGCTCTTGGTTTCAACAACTGGGTGCAGAATGCTTTCTACTGCCGCAGTATCTTCCTGATACCTTTCCAGTTTATATCTACTGACAACTCCATAACTTATATCGACATCGTTTGTCTGCTCAGATTCGGACTTGGCGCTCTT
>CADAJM010000163.1:2679-4546 GCA_902788245.1 uncultured Eubacteriales bacterium
CTTGCGTGTCAGGCATTTCTTGAGTATAAATTCAAGAGCAGGAATCCCATCATAATGGCAACTTCAATATGCTATGGACTCTGCGCATATTCAACAGCATTCATTATGCAGTTCATGTGGACTGACGGACTTTTCCTCGCTCCGCTCGTACTGCTCGGTCTTGAGAGACTTATCAGAGGCAAGTCGCCGGCGATGTATACTCTCATGCTCGCATTCACGATTTACACCAACTTCTATACCGGCTTCGGAGTATGCCTTTTCACCGGCTTCTACTTCGTTGCTTACTGGCTCAGCAAGAGCTACACAGGCAAGGATGGTTCACGTCTTACTGTTAAGGAAAACCTTAAGGCGCGCGGTAAACTCTTCGGACGTTTCATGCTCTACTCCGTTCTCGGCGGTATGGCGACAGCTGTAGTGCTTGTCCCCACAGTAAAGGGACTTTCCAATTCAGAGTCGGCAAACGAAGGCGTGCTCAATTTCAGCCAGTGGTACCACACAATGGCAGAAAATGCGGCTTCAATGCTTCCTGAAACTCCTGCTTCACTCGAATTCGGAGTACCGAATATCGCAGTCGGACTTTTCGCATTCATACTCATTCCGCTGTTCTTCCTGAACGCTGAGATAAAGTTCGCAGAAAAACTTGCGGCAGGCGGTTTCCTCGGACTTCTCTA
Source organism: uncultured Eubacteriales bacterium (assembly GCA_902788245.1). Taxonomy (GTDB): domain Bacteria; phylum Bacillota; class Clostridia; order Peptostreptococcales; family Anaerovoracaceae; genus Crickella. Next base: position 3,351 of record CADAJM010000163.1, read on the forward strand.
TGCCGGTCTCAACTACAATCCGATGGACTGGCTCTTCAATGGCTTCCACTTCCCGAATCAGCTTCCCGGACGCTGGAGCTTCCTGTTCTCTTTTGCAATTACAATAGTTGCGGCAAACGGACTTGCCAAGGCAAAGGGAATAAAGGTCAAGAGCGTGATAACCTCTCTTATAATAGGTATGTTCTTCGTTGTCTACGCAAAGTATGGCAACCTCGATTCCGCTCGCCTTGACAAACTCGGTCACTGGAATCTTCTCCTTGCAGTATTTGCAGGACTTATGATACTGAGCATAGGATTCAGCTTCTTCAGCGAGAAGCTTGCCGACAAGGCTTCAGCCGCTGAAAAATCCGAAACAGAAACAACGACTTCTGAATCTGCTGAAAATCCCGCTCCAAAGGCTGACAAGCTCAGAAAGAGCGCATTCGCATTAAAAGCCTGCGCTTTTACAACAAGCATCGTTATAGCGGCGGTTGTAGCAATTCAGTCCTGTCAGGACACTGTTGACGTAGCCGCAAAAGAAGGAGCAGGCATACCCATTTCGGATATGGAGTCCTTCAACAAGGTCAGCGACGTTATCTACGATTTTGGACAGAAGCACGGATGCGGAAAAGACGAATTCTACCGTATGGAAGCTTACGACGGCTGGACTTTCAACACCAGCATGATAGGTGACTTCAATGGTATCGGTTATTACGGCTCAACTCTCAACTACGGAGTATACCAGCTTCTGAAAGACATGGGTAACAGAGTTTACGCAAACAATGTAAGTTCAGTATATAATACCACATCGCTCTTCCAGAACAGTCTTTTCGGCATTAAATACGTGCTTGACAGGTCGAGGATTTTCCTCTCCCGCTCCGGACAGGGCTACAATATCGCTGAGGACGGCGAGAATGGAATAGTCTGGGAAAACCCAACTGCACTTCCTATTGCATTCGGTGCTTCAAACAATATCCTCGATTTCAAGGTAGACCCCGACGAAATCAGACCTATCGCTACTCAGAATGAGATGCTCAACAGAATCTGGGGACAGCCTGTAAATGTATTTGAGCACAGCGACCCCTCGGAGTTCACCTATGAAAACTGCGAATTCGCTCAGAATGACAACTGGAATGATAATTACTTCTACAGAACAGATTCAACTTTACCGGTAAATGTTACATGGACATATGTCGTTCAGAATGAAGACCCGCTTT
>CADAJM010000164.1 GCA_902788245.1 uncultured Eubacteriales bacterium
GGCTTAGTAGTGCCCGCCGCCAGCGCGGGTCTCTCTGAGCAGACTCGCGCAAGAGAAAAGCCTCGACCTTTTTGATCGAGACTTTGTCTACAGTCTGAAGGAGTCATTGCTCAGCAATGACTCCTTTAAAGTTGTTATCGGTCTTCTCGGAAGTACGGGAGTCCGAGTCCTTCAGGTGGCTGGTTCTCGTGTTTGTTCCTCAAGCTTATAGCTATGAGCATAAAGATTGTAACGAGATACGGCAGCATCTTGTAAATCTCCTTCATAGCGAAGTTCGAACCTGTAGGGATGTACAGATACAGTATGTACAGTCCGCCAAAGAGGATTGATTCCCAAATAGACCAGTTCGGACGCCATATCGAGAATATTACCAGTGCGATGGCAAGCCATCCTCTGTCACCGAATGCGTCATTGGACCATACTCCGTTGGCGTAGTCAAGAACATAGAAGAGTCCGCCGAGTCCTGCGATCATACAACCGATGCAGATTGAGAAGTATTTATATCTGTTGATATTGATACCTGCAGCATCTGCTGTGGCAGGGTTCTCGCCTACGGCTCTGAGCTCGAGACCGGTACGCGTCTTATTAAGCATATAGCTTGTGAGAATCGCTATGATGATTGCCACATATGTCATGAAGCTGTATGAGAACAGTAATTCTCCGATTGCTCCGGCCTTTCCGGCGAACGGCAGGGTCGTCTTAAAAGCCTTGCTAGTTGCTGTCAGAGTGATCGAAGGTACTTCAGCTCCTGTCAGCTTGATGATAGATCCGCCGAAGAAGTTACCGAAGCCTACTCCGAATGTGGTCATAGCGAGACCTGTTACATTCTGGTTTGCCCTGAGTGTTACGGTCAGGAAACAGAATATAAGTCCCATTATCAGTGCTCCCAGCATACATGTGATGATAGGTATTACTACTCCCAGTACAGGATTGTATGTGCCTCCGGAATTTTCATACATGAATGCTCCGATTACACCGCATATACCTCCTACATACATGACACCCGGAATACCGAGGTTAAGGCTGCCGGATTTCTCGTTGAGCGTCTCACCGACGCAGCCGAGCAGCAGAGGTATACCCTGCACGATAGCTCTTGGCAGGAATGATACTAAACTAAACATCTGCAGCCTCCTTTCTGTTTGACTTGCGGAAGTGTACCTGATAATTGATGAAGAACTCCGATCCTATTACGAAGAACAGGATTAATCCCGTGAGAATATCTCCGTAAGATCTGTTGAGTCCAAATGCCATCGATATCTCGCTTCCGCCCTTAGACATGAAGCAAAGGAGGAATCCCGACAGTATCATACCGATAGGGTTAAAGTGTGCCAGCCATGCTACCATGACGCCCAGGAAACCCTTGCCTCCTTCCAGTGTTGTTGTCATCGTGTGGTCGGTACCTGCAACAAGCAGCCATCCTGTCAGTCCGCAGATGAGTCCGCAGAGGACCAGTGTACGTATTATGACCTTTCCTACATTGATACCTACGTATCTGGCTGTGTTTTCACTCTCACCTACTACCGAAAGCTCATAGCCGTGCTTGCTGTATTTCAGGTAGATGTACATGAATATAGTAACCAGCACGGATACGATTACAATCAGCATATAAGGATTGTTTGCAATCGTAGGCAGCCAGCCTACATGAGAAGTCTGGTTGATAATGCCGATTTTTCCTGAACCCGCAGGCTTTTCCCAAATGATTATGAAGTATGCGACAATTTGCGTCGCCACATAGTTCATCATCAGAGTAAACAGCGTTTCATTGGTGTTCCATTTAGCCCTGCAGAAGGCCGGGATGAATGCCCAAAGCGCACCTGCAGCAAGTGCCGCGATGCACGAAACAGCTGCAATCGCAGCGCTAGGCATCTTGCCCGTCATAGTGATCATTACTGTCGTGGTGGCAAGAACTCCGGCCAAAACCTGTCCGCCTCCGCCGAGGTTCCAGAACTTCATCTTGAACGCCGGAGCCAAAGCTACCGAGATAAGCAGTAATATCGCAAGTTCTTTCAGAAGGGCCCAGAACTTTCTTGAAGTCCCGAACGATCCTTCAAACATTTTTGCGTAAACAGCAATAGGGTTCAGGTGTGTAGCGATTGTTGTAATGATGGCGCAGAATATAAGCGCAGCCAGTATGCCTCCCAGCCTTATCGCCCATTCCTGTTTTTTAGGAATCATTTTACGCTTGGTAATGTGAATCAGAGGTTCTTTTTTCTTTTTATCCAACTTTCTCACCTCCAAGCTTTGTCATTAACAGACCAACTTCGTTCTTGTCTGTTTTTCTTCCGTCAACTATTCCGCTCACCTTGCCGCCGCAAAGAACGAGTATGCGGTCTGACAGTTCGAGCAGTACGTCGAGGTCTTCACCGACGAATATGACGGCAACGCCTCTATCCTTTTGGCGGTTAACCAAATCGTATATCGTGTACGACGCGTTGATATCAAGTCCACGCACAGCGTACGCCGTGAGCAGCACTGAAGGTGCACGCTCTATCTCGCGGCCTACCAGTACCTTCTGAACGTTTCCGCCTGAGAGTCTTCTGACCGGAGTCTCTATGCTCGGAGTCACAACTTCGAGATCGTTTACGACTTTGTCTGCGAGTGCATATGGAGTTTTACGGTCGGTGAATACTCCCTT
>CADAJM010000165.1 GCA_902788245.1 uncultured Eubacteriales bacterium
ATCGTAGCCGTGGCAATGGTCGTAACAACATTCCTTGCTTCAGGCGTTTTCTTCCTTGACTGATGGTGCTGACGGCGGGGGAAAAGCCGCAGAATAACGAAATGTGATATTTAATTAACATAAAATGTATATTGACCGCCTGTACGGAGTCCCGCAAAGGACTCTGTTTTTAGTTTTCGTACATCTTCCGAAACCTCAGAAGATGCCATAAAGCGTTGAAAAAACAAGCATTCGCCCTTCATACCGCAGTCTAAACAACGGTTCGATTGTATTTTTGGATTATGATAATTAATTAACAAACGCAGGAAAGGCGTGATTTCAATGGAATTTACTCCCCGATTTTGTCTAATAATTGTTTTATTTGAAGCATGTTAGTTCAAATACTATAATTAATTCATCTAGGAATTTGCGCAGAAGCGGTCTTTTCAGGGTTTCGGAGCTCCGTTTTGCAGCTCCTCGGCCCGACGGTCGGAAGTGTTCCGCAATGCTGCGCAGAGGAAAGGAAGTATTGTGTATGTCGAAGGCGGATATTGAATTGTGACTGCTGCTTATTCAGCTGGTGTGCGTATTCTGCGCAGCCGGCGGGAGAAGCAGTTTTTATGTAGACAATGTTAGTTTTCGATCAAGTAAGTTACTGATACAGGAATAGGAGGTGCCTATGGAATTACAGATCCAAGACCTTGTAACCTCTATCCGCAAGGAAGGGGTAGAGGCGGCAAACGCAGAAGCGGAATCAATAATCGCTGAAGCCAGGAAGAAAGCCGACTCAATCGTTGCCAGCGCAAAGGCTGAAGCACAGCAGGTCAGGGATGCATCTGAAAAGGAAATCGCGATTCTGAAGGAAAGCGCAGCAGTAAGTGCTGAGCAGGCGAAGAGAGATGCTGTACTTGCATTCAAGACAGAGATCCAGGGTGAGTTCGAGAAGATCCTCGCAGCAGGAATCGGCAAGGAACTTTCCGGCGGTGAAGGCCTTGGAAAACTGATTCGCGCTGCAGTTGCCGGTGAGAATGTCGGCGACATGGCTGCAGAAGTATCCGAAGTAAGCGATGCCCTGAAGTCTGAGCTTGCAGCTGAGATCAAGAACGGACTTGAGATCAGACCTACTAAGAACGTCCAGAGTGGCTTCCGTCTTGCAGCTAAAGACGGATCCGGATATTTTGACTGTTCAGATGACGGAATCATGGAGATGCTGATGCCATACTTCAGAAATCTGGACTTCCAGTAAAGAAGGAGGCGCAGTATGGCTTCATATTATTATCTGATAGCAAGCCTGCCTGAGCTAAGAGCAGACGGGGAGATGCCGATCACATACAGCGAATTCCTGAACTGCTGCCAGTCAAACGTGAGTGATTCGGACTATGAACTTCTGGAGAATCTCACACTCTCTTCCACAGAAGGACCGCTCGTAAGTGAATGGGCGAAGTTCTACGGGATGCTCAAGAAAGAACTGAGTTATCAGAGAAGCGTGAACCTCGGCAAGAGTTATTCATCAGCTTATGATAAGGACGGCTTTATATCCCAGGTGGTAGGCTCTGCGCTTTCGGCAAAGAATCCGCTGGAAGCAGAGAAGATTCTGCTGGAGTATGAGTTCGAAAACCTTGACTCACTGGTTGGCCTGCATATGTTCGATGACCATGTGCTCTTCGGATATGCGATCAAGTTAAAACTGCTTGAGAGGCTCAGCTGTTTCGAGCAGGACAAAGGCCAGGCTGAATTCAAGTCTCTATTCGACGGAATACAGCAGCGCGTATACAGTTTGTAGGAGTGATATATGAAAACAGAAACAGGATATGTAACCGGAGTCAACGGTAACCTTATCAAGGTCGAATTCGATGGCTCCGTTCGCAAGAATGAAGTTGGTTACATCCTCGTTGATGATAAGCGCCTCAAGGGCGAGGTAATCCGTATCAATAACGGGGAAGTAAGTATGCAGATCTACGAAATGACCAACGGCATCAAGGTAGGTGATCCTGTAGAGTTCACCGGAGAGCTGATGAGCGTAGATCTGGGTCCGGGACTGCTGACACAGGTTTATGACGGTCTGCAGAACCCGCTGCCTGCACTTGCAGATCAGTGCGGATTCTTCCTGGACAGAGGAGTGTATCTGGATGCTATTCCGGATCGTGACTGGGACTTCACACCGGTTGCCAAGATAGGCGACCAGGTAAAGGCCGGCGATACTGTCGGTACTGTACCTGAAGGCCTGTTCACACACCACATCATGGTTCCATTCACACTCAAGGGTGATGATTGGACAGTTAAATCAATCAAAGAAGCAGGATCCTATAACGTGCATGCGACAGTTTGCACGATAGAGGACAGCAAAGGCGAGACAAAGGATCTCTCGATGGTATTCACACAGCCGGTTAAGCAGGCTGTAACATGCTACAAAGAGAAACTTCGTCCGACCGAACCGATGGTTACAAAGATCAGATGTATCGACGCATTCCTTCCGGTTGCAAAGGGTGGAACATTCTGTACACCTGGACCATTCGGAGCAGGAAAGACGGTACTCCAGC
>CADAJM010000166.1 GCA_902788245.1 uncultured Eubacteriales bacterium
ATTATTATACCTTTTTTCATGTATGAAAAAACACCCTGCTAAGCAGGATGCTAGGGATAACCGTTTAATAGTATGCACCCAAGTGCACCCACGGGTGCATTTACAGCAAAACTGCCGAAACTCTCCAAAGCACAAAAAAGACCGCCCTGGACAAGGCAATCTTACAAAAGGCTGAATTTCAAAGGGTTCAGGCTATATCTAAACCGTTTGATTGTATCAATCTCATTCTTTTTATTTCCAGCATGAGTATGCGTGCGCCCCGCAGGATTTCCTCCGCACCCTCACGCAGCGTAAAGGCTCCCTGAATATTGGCCCTTCGCTCAGCAGGCCCGAGTCCCTTCATGGCCGTAGTCTCCTTTGATCTTATCAGCAATTTGTTCTCCATTCTGATGCCCGATCTTTCGGCAAACTCCTCGGCAATTAGTTCGGCCTGATTAAAGCCTCGCCTTTTCTTCCTTATAATATATAGCGGAACGGGCAGCACCATGTCGTAGTTGAGCGCAAGCCCCTCCTCTCCGAATTCCGCTGCCATGCGGTCATAGACTATCTCACCCATCGCCTTTCCTATGTCACCCCTCGATGCATATTTCAGTTCATACAGCAGAGTCTTCTCATACTCTCCGTACTCGGCGCAGGCATAGCCTTTATCGAAGCTGTGCTCGTGCGTTCTGCAATAAAAACAGACCTCTCCCGGGTCTGTTTCTGACATGACTTTGCCGCATTTGGCGCAGGTTCTTCCGCTCACCCACTTGATATCCCTCATGCAGTCATTGCAAAGTCCGTATGTTCTTGTATCATCGGTGATCTTGCCGCAGCATGTGCAATACAAACCGGGCGGAAAGAACACGTCCAGTAGTTCGCTTGCAATCATCCTGCCCCAATCGCCCATGCCCATGCTTCTATTCCTTTACGACATCGATGCCGAATTCTGCAGGCAGGAATCTCGGGCAGACATTTTCATCCGTCACGATTACCGCCGCGGCCAGTCTGGCGCCTATGTCGCAGGCCTCCGCTATGGTCTTTCCGTAAGTAAGTCCGATGGTAACTCCCGCAAAGAAAGCATCTCCGCAGCCTGTCGTATCCATTGCATCGACTTTAGGCGCAGGGCAGTAGCCCGAATCTCCGCCGGCCTCCGCATACGCAGCGCCGTGCTCTCCGAGCGTAACGACCATCGATGGTATATTGGCCTGCTCGATTTTCTTGGCCACCAGAGCCGCCATGTCTTTAGGCTTTACATTCTCATAGTCCTCTGAGAAAAGCAGCCCCGCCTCCTGCTTATTGCACACCAGGCAATCTATATTCTTGAGCAGATCGCGTCTCTCCATTGCTATGGACATATTGGAGACCACTCCGTAGATTTTCTTTTTATGCTTTTTCGCAAGCTCGATTGTTTTCTTTAATATAGGGACTTCGATATCAAACTCGATGGCTATGCTGTCCGAATTGGATACGATCTCGTCACCCTTATCTTCGAGTATGTCGAGAATTCTCGAAAGATCCGGTCTCTTGGAGATTGAACCCACGACATCCCCGCCGTTGTCAAATACGGCAAGCCAGGTTCCGAGTCCGTCGTCCGTCCTTTTGACGTAATCCATATTGCAGCGGTGTCTTTTGAGTTTGTCGATTACATCCGTGCTGATGCTTCTTTTATCGAGCACGGTAACGAAGGTCGGCCTAAGCTCCACGTTCGCAATATCCTCGACTATGTTGCGCCCGACTCCGCCGTGAGTCTCAACCACAAAACCGGCATTGCGCCCGGTCGGAATGTATTGAGAATACGGATAGCCTTTGATATCCACAAAAGCCGCTCCGATTACCACTATGCCCGTATTAATCTTTTTTGCTTTAGCACTCATAATATCCCTCCGTCTAAAACTCTGAGCCTGTATGCAAGTCCGGTATATCTCTCGTCACCTCTGTTATTGGCTATCATCTGGGCAACCCTCCTTGCGTCTCCCACGATGATTACAAGTCTCTTTCCTCTCGTAACGGCCGTGTACAGCAGGTTTCTGGTCATCAGCATAGGCGGGAAACTGTACGCCGGTATTACAACCGCCGGGAATTCCGAGCCCTGGCTCTTGTGAACCGTAATCGCATATGCGAGATCTATCTCATCGAACATCTCCCCTGAGTATGTGACCAGCCTGTCATCCATCTTGACAGTCATGCTCTTGTCTCCGAGATTAATATCCTCGACGACTCCCATGTCGCCGTTGAATATTCCTTCTCCCTCGGTATTGTAGAACTCCGTGCGCCACTCCGCACCATAGTTGTTACGAAGCTGCATCACCTTATCACCTATGCGAAAACTCCTGGCCCCGACCTTAAGTTCTATCTCTCCTTCTTCCGCAGGATTTATCACATCCTGAAGTATGCTGTTGAGATTTGGTGCACCGAGCACTCCTCTTTTGGTCGGCGTCAGCACCTGTATGTCCGCAGACGTGTCGATAAATCCAAAAGCGCTCGCAAGCCTGCCGCCCATATAGTCTTTGATGGCATCG
>CADAJM010000167.1 GCA_902788245.1 uncultured Eubacteriales bacterium
TGCGCAAAAGCGATCATTCAGAGCGGGATCAGCACAGTGGTTTACGACAGCGACAAATACGCTTCTTCCGACATGACGATCGCAAGCAAGCGGATGTTTGACGCGGCGGGAGTCCGTTACTATCAGTACCAGAGGACCGGAAGAAAGGTCGAAGTGGACTTATAAAAAGTGAAATAACAAAAAAAGAGGCAGCCATTACGGCGTGCCTCTTTTTTGATGTCTTTAATGTCTGGGCAGGCTGAAAGTCTTACTGGAATTTTTTGCCTTCTGCCTGCGCCTTGTTGTAGCGTTCGATGATCTTCAGGATCTTTTCCCTGGGATCGAGCAGGTCGCTGATGGAGCTGTCGTGGTTGAGCGTGTCGATGAGATAAGCGAGGTATTTGCTCATGCCGCAGCACACGTACCAGGGGCGCTCCTTGAGTTCGGGTTTCTGGTAGATCAGGTTTGTTGTGATGATCTTGTCGAACTTGCCTTCCGCATAGGCTTTATCAAATTTCTCGATTCCATCAGTGAAGAGTCCGAAGGTCTCGCAGATGAAAACTCTGCGGGCTTTTCTTTTCTTGAGGGCTCCGGCCACTTCAAGGATGCTGTCGCCGGAGGAGAGCATATCATCGATGACGACCATATCCTTGCCTTCGACGCTTGAGCCGAGGAATACATGGTCGAGAACCGGGTTTACGCCGTTTACGAAAGTGGAGTAATCGCGGCGCTTGTAGAACATACCCATATCCAGACCCAGTACGTTGGCATAGTAAACTGCGCGCTTCATGCCACCCTCGTCCGGGCTGATGATGAGCATATGATCTTTGTCGACCTTAAGGTCATCCACACTGCGCAGGAGTCCTTTAATAAACTGGTAGGCGGGCTGAACGGTGTCAAACCCGTTAAGCGGGATCGCGTTCATGACGCGGGGATCATTTGCGTCAAAGGTGATAATGTTGTCTACGCCCATGCGCACCAATTCCTGAAGCGCGATGGCGCAGTCGAGAGATTCTCTGGAGGTGCGCTTGTGCTGGCGGCTCTCATAGAGATAGGGCATGATCACGGTGATCCTGCGCGCCTTGCCGCCGATAGATGCGATCACTCTCTTGAGGTTCTGATAGTGATCGTCGGGGGACATGTGGTTGGTGATCCCGAACATTTTGTAGGTCTCACTGTAATTTACAACATCTGCAAGGAGATAGAGATCCATTCCGCGGACAGACTTGGAAAGCACGCCTTTGCCTTCACCGGTACCGAAACGGGGAAGATCACAGTTAATGATATAAGATGGGCTCTTGTAACCGATATAAGCGACGGAACCCTTGTGCTCACTTTCGCGCTCCGCTCTCCAACGGGTGAGATAGTAATCGATCTCGGAAGCCATTTGCTCGCAGCCCAGGACGGGAATGATCCCCAGGGAACCTGCAGGTATTGAATCCAAATGCCGTTTGTCGTGTTTCTTGATCGGTTCCATCGTGTTGAGATGTAGATTTTCGGCGTTTTTGATTGGTTCCATTAGCCATCCTCGCTTTCTGACTTTAGTAAGAAACTAGTGGGTCTTTTTAATGATGAGCGGCGTTCCGCTGCCTGCGCTTGAGGACGCGGATATCGCTGCCGGTGAGCTTGTAGAGTTCGTAATCATTGGTGATCCTTGAAAAAACGCGGTCGGAATACCTGGACTGCATTTCAGCAAGGGAAAGGTTTGTTGAGATCACGGTCGATTTACGGTTCAGATGGCGTTCATTCAGGCAGGCAAAGAGCTGCGCCGATATGAACTGGTTGGTAAGTTCTGTTCCGAGGTCATCAATGATGAGCAGGTCGCATTCGTAGAGATCCAGGATAAAACTCCGCAGCTCCTCCTTGGTCCTTACGTCGAAGGAATACATGGAAAGCTTGTCAAAGAGTGCGGCCGCGCTGAAGTAGAGGACGGAATGTCCTGTCTCAAGGACTTCCTTTGCGATGCAAATGGATAAAAAGGACTTCCCGGTTCCTACCGTACCATATAAATAGAGATTCCGGTATACTGTATCGAATTCCGCTGCCATTCTTCTGCATGCGGCGGCAGCAATGCGGAACCGCTTGAGGTCCTCGCCCTGATAATAGTTCTCTGAAAGAATGCCAAAATTCTGCTCGGTCACCAGTTCTTTCAGATGGGAATGGCTGTAGAGGATCTCGACTTCTTTCTGGCGGAAGCAGCGGCATTTTTGCCCGTCCACAAAGCCGGTGTCGCCGCATAAAGGGCACTCGGGGCTTACAGTGAGATAATCCTCAGGGTAGCCGTGAGAGACAAGAAGCTCTTTTTTTCTTGCCGCGATCTCTTCGAGCTGCGGGCGCACAAAACCGGGAGAAACGGAAGAGTCATTCTTCTTTTCTCCCAATCGTGAATGAAGATAATCCACGGCAATCTCTGAGACACGGTCCGAAAGCTGCCGGAATTCGGGAATTCGGGCATAGACCTCATCCCTGCGCTGCAGAGTCAGCTGATGCCGCCGGTTCTGCTTCTGCATATAGCCG
>CADAJM010000168.1 GCA_902788245.1 uncultured Eubacteriales bacterium
GTGGTTCCTTACCATGTCGATGCTCTTCATCAGCTGTGTCATGCCCTTAGCAGGCAGAAATTGAGCCTGTACCGGGATGATGACGCTGTCTGCTGCTGTGAGAGCATTGATCGTGATCATGCCGAGCGACGGCATACAGTCAATCAGGATATAGTCGTAATCCTTCTTCACTGTCTTCAGGAGATTCGAGAGTATCTTCTCTCTGCTCATGGCATTCACAAGCTGGCTTTCCATTGAAGACAGGTCCAGATTGGACGGAATAAGATCAACTCCCTCGGGATGGTGGATGATCGTATCCTGAACTATAGGTTTATACTCCTGCGTCGCAAGATACATCAGTCTTCCGAGTGATTTCTCAAGCGCGTCACCGTTCCATCCGAGAGCCGCTGTCAGATCAGACTGAGGATCTGCGTCGCACAGGAGTACTCTCTTTCCCTGCCTGGCCAGACCAACGCCGAGATTCAGAGTAGTTGTTGTTTTGCCGACACCGCCCTTCTGATTACATATTGCTATCGTCTTTGCCATCAGCTCACCTCCAGCGGTATCCTGATAACTGCGGAGCAGTCCTCTCTGGAGCAGTTCTGAATCATGTGATCGATCCTGAACCATTCGAACACTTCCTGACCGAAGAGCGTGTCATGGAAACGCCAGTAAACAGATTCTGCATACTCCTCACACTCCCCAAGGAGATCCAGCTCCTCAGCTGCATGGACCCTTCCCTTTACAAGGAACATCGCCTTAAGCATACCAACGAGTGCTTCCGCATCGCTTTGCTGGAGCCTCCCAACAATCTGCTTTGCGATATCCATGTCCATCCCATCTATCATGTCAGAAAACCTCTCTGCCGTGACTGCTGCGAGATGGTCTGCGATATTGTATGCGAGTTTTTCTGCAGGTGAAAGCTCAACTGAATCTTCGATCTCCTCATAAAAAAGACCTCCCTCTTCCAGATTACCAATCGCATCGCCCAGCTCCTGTGCCATCTTCTTTTCCTCTTCGCTCATAGCTTCTTCTTTTTCTTTCTTAAAAGTAAACATATTTGATCCTTCCTCCGGGTTCTCCGGCTTCAATAAAAAACTCCGCACCTTATTGCACGGAGTCATGTAGTCAGCCGGAGCTGAAAGAAGAATCATTTTAATCTACGAACTTGATCAGAAGATCATCGATGGCATCAGTGTATCTGCCTTCGGCCAGAAGCTGGTTCTTGAACTCAACGAGAGCCATGACTATGATCCTGACCTCATCGTAAGTGAATCTGAATTTAGGTTTGAACATTTGGCTCACCTCTTTTCTTTTCCATATATGTAATTCTTATTTCAGTTTCAGTGTAAAAGAGCCGGTCAGAACCTGCAATTATATAAAGGATCTTTTTTAAGATCGGTCAGAAAGACATTTGTTGAACGGCTCAGAATCTGTCATATTATAGGCGTATTGGGGACAGCGATGGGGACAGCCCTCTGAAACATGCTGTTGGGGACGGAAAATGGCGACTTTCGTGTACGGCGGATCTCCAACAGCGGCAAAAACCGGCATCAACGCCAGTAATATCAGGCTCTTCAGGAAATAATTACCTTCGTGGGTTCGTGTACCATGCCGCCAGTCAGACACGTTTTTATGAGGTACCTTGTACCATGCCAGTACACCGTACTCAAACCCATCAGAGGCGCTCTCAGCCCCAACCAGAGACCCAGATTTCCGCAATTCAAGATACATACCACATACATCACATGCAGTTTCAAAAAACGCGCTGCATACTGAAATTTCAAGGCATAGAGCCTGTATCCGTTGCAACAAAAGAGCCCTGAGAAAACGTCTCTCAGGGCAAAATTTTGGCGGAGGACATGGGACTCGAACCCACGGGGCTGTTACACCTTACCTGATTTCCAATCAGGCTCCTTAGCCGCTCGGTCAATCCTCCACTGCAAGTTTAAATAACTGTATTCAGTTACCGGGCAGATTGGCTTGCTCTGCTCAGCTCGAATATCTTAACACAAGACTCGGGTAAATGCAATAGGATTATTGCTTCAAATCGAGAGCAGAGCTCTGCTCTGCGTCGGCCAGATTTGAGTTCAAAAGATTCCCGAAATGTGATATCATCTGTGCGTATCGGTTAATCATAGTTAACCAACACTGTTAATTATATATACACGGAAGGTATTCATGACTTTAAAGGAACTTGGAATCGGTGAATCTGCTGTCATTAAGACTGTCGGTGGTGAAGGCGCGCTCCGCCAGCACTTTCTCGACATGGGAGTTATCCCGGGCGCAGACGTTACCGTTATTAAATATGCACCGCTCGGAGACCCGGTGGAACTTCAGATACAGGGCTACCAGCTTACACTGAGGCTCGATGATGCGGCAAAGATCGAAATTGAAAAAAGTGATTCAGCCTCAGCTGCAAGCTTATCCTCCGAGGAAAACAGCGAACCTCT
>CADAJM010000169.1 GCA_902788245.1 uncultured Eubacteriales bacterium
CCTGCGGGACATTTCCGTAGGAACAAAGTCGTCCTCACTGCCGTGTACGAAGAGCACCGGAAGATCGCAGTTCTTAAGAGACTCGATCGTTGAATAAGAGACGTCTCTTTCTCCTGTCCGGAGAGCGAACTTGACCTTTATCATGAGGTTCAGAAGCTTTCCGTACGGCAGATGCATATTTTTGTGCAGCAGATATGTCCAGATATCCTTAGGCGAAGTGAATCCGCAGTCAGCGATGACACCCTTTACGTTCTCAGGAAGGTCCATGCCCGCTGTCATCATGACCGTTGCAGATCCCATTGAGACGCCGTAGATATATACCGGCAGATCCTGTGATGTCTCCGCGCTGATCCACTTTATCCATTCCAGGCAGTCATATCTTTCAAGAAGTGAAAAACCCATGTATCTGCCTTCGCTTCCGTTCTGCGCACGTTCATCCGCAAGCAGCACATTGCATCCGCTGTCGTGCAGGAAGTCTATGATGTCGCCGAAGTCCTTGAGCCAGCTCCCGTGCCATCCGTGCATGCACACAACATTCCTTACTGCATTTTCACACGGATACCAGTGTCCCAGCAGCTGGGTCCCGTCGAATGAATTCATGAAGACCGTCTTTATTTCCGGATTATCATGATGCTTCATGTTAGTGTCTTCCGGAAATGTGTTCTTGTCCTTCTTCGGAATGTACACCGATGTATAGAGTATATAGTTCGAAACTGTCTCCGCCCCAAGTATGACAGCTGCAGTCGTAAGCCCCCATGCAGCAGCAAGTCTGCGTTTATTCATCTGATATTCCTCCGTATGCATGTCCTATTTCAGTTCCCAGTCAGGACTGTATCTACAATATACCACAAAAAGAGACGCGACCTGCAGTTTTCTGTAGATCGCGTCTGATTCAGTTGATGTCAGGGCTCCGTCACTCGCTTCGCTCGTGCCGCCTCACATCTAGTAAAGCTTTGCTCCTGCAGGGATCCTGTCGTCTACGAGCAGGAGGTTGAGCATCTCCTCGCCGTCATAGTTGTTGACTGCACTGATGAGCATGCCGTTTGAGTACTGTCCCATCATCTTTCTCGGTGGAAGGTTAGTGATCGCAATCGCAGTCTTTCCAACGAGTTCAGCCGGATCATAGTACGCCTTGATGCCGCTCAGGATGATCCTGTCTTCGCCTGTTCCGTCGTTCAGAGTGAACTTCAGGAGCTTGTCTGACTTAGGAACTTCCTCGCAGTTTTTGATCTTAACAGCTCTGAAATCTGACTTGCTGAAGGTGTCAAAATCGACGAATTCTTCGAACAGCGGCTCGATCTCTACCTTGCCGAAATCGATCTTGACGGTCTCCTTCTTCTGAGCGCCGCCCTTGCCTTCCGGCTTCATTGTCGGGAGCATTTGTGTAATGGTGATATACCCAAATCTCTGACATGTACCGGGTCGTCACCCGCTGATTTGACCACCCCAGTCCAACCCTAACGATCCAGATATTCCCCGTTTTTTCCGCCTAATCGGCAAATGGGGTAGTGCCAGGGGTAAAATGGGGTGCGTTTCAGCTATATCTCCTCCTGCACTAACACTCCATTGGCTTGCTCATTTTTCAGCAAATCATAAATATATGCAGATCCCTCCAGATACAGTCCTGTTTCATCATCCTGAATAAGCTCATACACCTTAGACTTGTACAAGAGCGTCATAGCATCAATGATACTGATATCGTTATCCTGAACGATATACGCAACAAGATCCTGTGTGATCAGTTCTTTAAGGGCTTCTCTTTTAGACATGAATAACGCCCTCCCTTTTAAGATAGCTGATCGCCTTCAATGTATGGAATGAGTACTGATCAGTAAGATCCTTATATTTCATTCCTTCAACCAGTATTTCAGCTGTGATCAGGCCGCTTTCAAACTACCTGAAAAGAAGTGCGAGGTCATCGTTCGCTACCGGCCCGACAACAAGGTCATACTTACAGTCATGATTACAATCTTTTGCTCCCGAGCAAACGCCTTGAGTACAAAAGTCTGTACTCAGATCCAGAGAACTAAAAAAGACGCTGAAATCGTTGAAATTTCAACAATCCAGCGCCTGATAAAATCACTGTATTTTTAGAACCATTTTAGAACCACGCCGCTTTGCCTGATTGGCCAAGCCCAGTTATACCAAGGGTTTCCGCGGTGTGGCAAGCCACTCGCAACTATTCGAACTCTTAGCCCGAAAACGTCCGGACCCGAAAATCGGGTACCTTGCGCCTATTTTCAACATTTT
>CADAJM010000170.1 GCA_902788245.1 uncultured Eubacteriales bacterium
TGGAGCACGAGGCGGCCAAGTGGCTTGCCGCGGATGAACTCAGCAGTGTGCAGTGGCTACCGTCCGATGTGGAGCTGATCGATAAACTAAGCAGATTTAGTTGATGGGGTCAAGAGACATGAAAACTACTGTATTGGTAGATAACACAGACGGAATAAGAGTTAAAGGCGAATGGGGGCTGTCCTTCTATATTGAGTATGAGGGCAAATGCATACTTTTGGATGCGGGACTGTCGAATTTGTTTGCGTCAAATGCCGAGATTCTCGGGCTTTCGCTGGGCGACGTGGACTTTGCAGTTCTTTCGCATGCACATGATGACCACGCTAACGGTCTTGTTAAGTTCCTGCAGATGAATGAAAAAGCCAAACTATACATAGCTAATGGCTGCTATGAAGACTGTTATGACAGAAAGCATATATTCCACAAGTATGCCGGAATACCAAAAGGCATGCTGTCGAGATTTGAAGACAGGATAGTAAGATCAAACGGAAAAGAAGAGATTGCCAAAGGCGTGTGGATTTTAGGGCACAGTACTCCGGGTCTCGAGGCGGTGGGAGTTCGAGAGAAAATGTTCCGAAAAGAGGGCCTCTTCAAATACAGACCGGATGATTTCAATCATGAGCAGAGCCTCATATTTGAACTCAAGGACGGCATCGTAATATTCAACAGTTGCTCGCACGCGGGAGCCGATGTAATAATCCGCGAAGCAATGGAGCAGTTCCCGGGCAAGAGAATACTCGCCATGATAGGTGGCTTTCATCTCTACAAGAGAGATGGGGAATACGTCAGGCAGTTTGCAAGGCGTGTTGAAGAGACGGGAGTGGAGAGCATATATACGGGACACTGCACCGGAGAAAACTCACTTAAGATATTAGAGGACGAACTCGGAGATAAGGTGCACAGACTGATGTCCGGAATGGTATTTGAGATATAGAAGAGATGTATATTGTAAGACCGATTGAAGAAAGAGATAACGAGGCTATCGAGAAAGTTATACGCTCGTGCCTCATCGAGTATGGTGCGAACCACGAAGGAACTGCGTGGGCGGACCCTCAGCTTGGGATGCTGTCTACCGCATACAATGAAGAGGGGACTTGTTACTGGGTAGTTGAGGATGAAAACGGAGATATAGTTGCAGGTGCCGGAATCGGGAAGCTCGCCGGTGAGACCGAAGTTTGCGAGCTGCAAAAGATGTACAGCAAACCGGAGGTGAGGGGCACGGGTGCAGCATCCGCACTCATAGATGCAGCGCTCGGCTTTGCGGCAGAGCATTACAAGCAATGCTACCTCGAGACTTTCGATAACATGATTCCCGCGCAGAAGTTTTACGAGAAAAACGGATTTGTGCCGACAGACAGGCGCTACGGCGACACAGGCCACTTCGCCTGCGACGTCCTGTACATCAAGAACCTGTAAATACGACAATTGTTCTATGGAAAGATTAGTATCTGAGATATTTGGTAATAACGTAAAGGTACTGAAGCGCACGCCTGTGTCCGGAGGTGACATTAACAGGGCGTATGTTCTTGAACTTTCGGACGGGAGCAAAGTCTTTGCGAAGGCAAATCTAGCCGGCAACGGAGACTTTTTCAGAGCGGAAGAGGAAGACCTCGATGCAATCAGGAAGACAGAAACTGTGAGAGTGCCGAAAGTCCTCGGACGAGGAGCAAATTCAGATGACTCTTTTCTCGTGATGGAGTATATAGAAAGAGGCTATGGAGATAGAAAATCCTCTGAGGAACTTGGGCGCGGGCTCGCAATGATGCATATGGCAGATGCAAGTGAATTGATCAAGGGTGGAGTGTTTGGCTTTGCCGGTGACAATTACATCGGAGCTACTCCGCAGATCAATACGCCTAAGGAAAGATGGGTGGACTTTTTTGCAGAGTGCAGATTAGCTCCGCAGTTTCAAAGGGCATCATCATACTTTTCAAGTTCCGAAAGAAAAGACATAGAGTCATTCCTGGGCAGACTGGACAGATTTCTGACTGAACCGAATAAACCGTCGCTGGTACACGGTGACCTATGGGCCGGCAATTATATGATCGATGCCGAGGGGCATCCATGGCTCATTGACCCGGCAACCTACGTTGGGCATCCGGAGGCGGATCTTGCCATGACGAGGCTTTTCGGAGGATTTTCCGACTCGTTTTATCGGGCACACGAAGAGATTTCGCCGCTTCAGCCGGGGGCATCCGATCGACTGGATCTGTATCATCTGTATCAA
>CADAJM010000171.1 GCA_902788245.1 uncultured Eubacteriales bacterium
CTGTTTGCTGATATGCTGAAAAATCGTCCCGACTTCTTCCGTGAGGGTGCCGAGATAGCTTCGTTTTACGGCGTTTTTCCGCCTTGTCTGTGGAACGGCGGAAGGTCTCAGGGCGGTAATACAGACAAAAACTACATGAAAGCCGTCATAAGAGAATTCAACGACCGCGGTATCCCTCTGCGTTTCACTTTTACAAACCTCGCTCTCGAAAAAAAACATCTCAGCGATGAACGCTGTAATCTTATGCTTCACCTTGCTAATAATGGTATGAACGAGGTAATAGTCGCCTCTCCGGTGCTTGAAGACTACATCCGCCGCGAATACCCCCGTTACAAGCTCACAAGTTCGACCTGCAAACGCCTGAATTCCGTGAATGCTCTCCTTGCTGAGCTTGAAAAGGATTACCACGTTGTTGTCGCTGATTACGACCTGAATAACAAGTTCGACATACTCGATAAACTGCCTCGCAAAAACAATATCGAACTGCTTGTAAATGCCTGCTGTCAGCCGGAATGTCCATCAAGACTTCAGCACTACATTGACATAAGTAATCAGCAGATAGCTTTCTGCAACCATATTAAAAAGTATCCGAATGTTCCTTTCAACCTCGAAAAATACGACCCCAATCATTTCAGCAGCTGCCCTTTCTCAAAAAGAAGCATTTTCGATATCCGTGAGCTGAAAACTCATATATCACCGGAGGATATATGGGAAAAGTACGTCCCTATGGGATTTGAGCAGTTCAAAATCGAGGGAAGAACTGCAAGTACTCTCAATAAAATCGAAACCTATCTTTACTACATGGCTAAACCCGAACTCCGCGAGGAAGCACGCTATTTCCTGCTTGGTCTCATGGAAAACAGCGGTGCTATGATGTTTACCTGAATTAATAATAATACTTACTGCGGAGGTGATAGTATGAGTATCGTACTGACTGATGATATCAGAAATATGCATTTCAAGCATCAGCTAAAAGCTGAGGAAATGAAATACTATACCGAAAACTTCGCTCTCGCTATTCTGCGCTCTTGCTTTGATATCTATGACGACTGGATAGTTTGCGATGCCCCTGACCTTCAAAGTCCCGACGGCTCTTCCGGAATTGAGGTAACTGAGCTCGCTATCAGTCTCAACAAAGCTATTATAGGCGACTGCCTCCACTACTGGGAAACAGGTGATGTCAAATACAAGAATAAGGCGGAATACCGCGGTGCACGCGCAGGCGAAAGCTTCTATATACTGCCGTCAGTCGATTCAAATGATGAACTTGCCGCTCTCGAAACTATCTTCCGCAAAAAACTGATAAAACTTACCGGATATAAAAAGCGCGGTATCGATAAACTTGGTCTGATCATGGTCATGGACGGTCTGCCGCTTTCCGCAACCGCCGAAAACTGGGCTGACGTTGTAAGAGTTCTGCAATCTGACTCGGAAGAAAAATATGATAAAGTGTTCTTCACGTACAGCTCGGTACTCAGTTACTATAACTGTATAACTGACACTGTGACCAACTACCCTATTGATAAAAACGACTATGAAGCTCTCAGCAAATATGCAAGGTCAATCGTCGAAAACAAATAGATACACCTGAGATTTATGTCATAATTACTCGGTACACCTCATATTCTGTAACATATCAGAAATGAGGTGCTACTATGAAAAAATTCAAATGGACCGACTTGTTCATTTTTATCGTTTCCGCTGAACTCGTCGGAGCGGTTTCAGCTTTGCTTTCAAATGGCTTCACGGAGTTTTACAGGAGTCTTGTACAGCCTCCGCTCTCTCCGCCTGCAATTCTCTTTCCTATCGTTTGGACTATCCTATACGCACTCATGGGGTGGTCCGCATATCTCATTTACAGCGAGGACGACGCTCCCGACAGAGCTAAGGCTTTGATTCTTTACGCTGTACAGCTTGCTGTCAACTTCTCATGGAGCATTATTTTCTTCCGCTTTCAACAGCTCGGTGCTGCTGCGGTAACCGCTGTACTGCTCAGTATCCTCGTTGCGGCAATGATACTTTCATTCCGGAAAATCCGTACAAAAGCGGCAGTCCTGAATATCCCGTATCTGCTTTGGAGCTTATTCGCTTCTTATCTCGCAATCGCTAACTGGGTGCTTAATAAGTAAATACAATTATTGACAATTTAAGAATAAAGTGGTATAATTTCCTTATAT
>CADAJM010000172.1 GCA_902788245.1 uncultured Eubacteriales bacterium
AGACAAGCTTCAATTACTCAGTCGGCTGTCCGTATAGCCTTGATACCAATAATTATATCGAGAATCAGTACGGCTGGCAGTTTTATCTTATT
The DNA here is from genome assembly GCA_902788245.1 of uncultured Eubacteriales bacterium. GTDB lineage: Bacteria > Bacillota > Clostridia > Peptostreptococcales > Anaerovoracaceae > Crickella. Next base: position 93 of record CADAJM010000172.1, read on the forward strand.
ACAGACCCGAATATCAACTCGCTTGCAGATGTAAGAGCTGACTATCACAAAGTATTCAGTGAGAATTATCCCGATAATATCGAGGAGACCTACAGGGAGGAGAATGGTCACGCATACTGCCTCAACGGCGCAAGAGGCTCGGATATATTCTATGTAAGGTCGGAGATAGTGAGTGTTGACAGCAAGAGTGATAACGAGATATTCTTCACTGTACGCAACTACTACGACGGTTCAAGCTGGGGTGACGAACCTTATTCCGAGGACAAGGAATTCTCAGCTGTTGTGACTGCTGACGGTTCATGGCGTGCCGGCAAATTCACTCTGCCATATTAATATAACAGCGAACACCGTACAATACCTCAGTTTTGTGCGGTGTTTTTTATGTAAAGTGAAAAATCCATGATATATGAAAGATTTGCACTTCCCGATTGAAGTTCGGGAAAATAACCGCCTGACTGCGGTTATTGATTCCGCATTAATCATACCTTGACAATTATTTATCTTTGTGGTACAATTGAAATCGGTTTTTTGAGCGTAAGGCTTTAATGAGAAAAAAGAAATGAGGGTAAATATGGACAACGAATTCGAGACGAATATCAACGATGAAAACAGTTTTCACGCTCCGGAAGAAGCACCTGAACCTGAAAACACCGCTTCCGATAACGGAGTTTCTGCGGCTGAGACTGCCGCTTCTGCTGAACCCGTGAAAAAGAAAAAGAAGAAAAAACGCTTCACTCTTAAAAAGGAATTTACTATTTTAGCGATAAGTGCGGCGTTCTGCTTTACTGTATGTTTTTTTGCTCCGGCTGATATTTTCATTGGAAATCAGACTGATTTCGCAGTAAGTGCACCGCGTATACTCTACCCGCTTCTCGAAGCGGCTGGAATCACTACCGTTGCAATGGTGATTTTCCTCAATATCATGCTTGCAATCAATGTGAGACTGTGGAAAATCGTTTCAACACTTATTTCAGGACTCCTGATAGCCGGTTATTCACAGATGATGCTGATGAACGGACGCATGGTGGCTATAACAGGTGACGCGGCACCGTATTCGGTACGCTCAAAGTTCAATCTTGCTAACCTTGCGATATTCATAGCTATTGCTATCATGCCGACACTGTTCATGATAATTACGGGCGACCTTAAAAAGAAAAAGAAGAACCGCTTCCATATGCGTGCACTTACATATATTTCAGTTGTTCTTTTTGTAATGCAGGGTGTCGGAATCGCTGGACGCATTACGAAAATCGGTATCGAAAAGAGCGATGATTCGCAGTTTGAAAACTTCTTCTCCCTCAATGGAGCGACTGAACTCAGTTCGGACGAGAATATCGTTGTTTTCCTTACAGACCGTCTCGACGCTGAGTGGATGGAGACTCTCCTCGACGATTATCCGGAACTGAATGACGAATTGGAAGGCTTCACTTTCTATAAGAATAATACTTCCGGATATACAAATACATTCCCGTCGGTTCCGCAGATGCTTACAGCACATAAGTATGACGGCGGTGAATGGGTGCCGTATCTTGACGAGGGATGGGCAGGACAGACAGTTCCGCGCGTACTCCATGATAACGGCTACACTGTTAATATGCTCATTGACAGCTCAACCACTTTTTCAAGCTACAAAAATATCGCAGACCAGTGCGACAACATCGAATCTGCCGGAAATTACGTTGATTATAACTACTTCGGACCCCACGGTATACTCCGTACAATGGGACATTTCTCGCTTGGAAAGCTTTCTCCCTATCTTGTGAAGGGAATGCTTATGAACGGCTATAATTCGGACTTTTCAAGCAAATTCTACACAATTACTGATAATGTTCCCGAGCGATTTGATGCTTCTATCGGAACAGATTCGGATATGAAGATTTACAACTACGTTAAGGATAAAGGTATAAACACCAACAGCAAGAGCAAGACCTTTACCTTCATTCACCTCGATTTCATGCATGATGTAAGTGAGGACCTTTCAAGTCTGTATGACGGATTTGAAGGTGAGGCTGATAAGTACACATCCGCACGCGGCGGCTTTGAGCTTCTTAACACCTACTTTGATGAAATGAA
>CADAJM010000173.1 GCA_902788245.1 uncultured Eubacteriales bacterium
TATAGAAGGAGTCGTGCTGTGTCTTGGTGACTGGCACCTTCTCGCCGGTGCTGCGAACGTAGATGAAATAGGTCTTTTCTTCTGTTGTCATAAGATTTCCTCCTGTGATTTGCTTTTTAGTGAGCAATCACAGTGGGGAAATTCATGGCCTGTTCATTGGAAATACATCTGGATATCTTGAATTTCACATGTATTTCCGATATAATAGGAATTGGTGGGAATAAATCTGAAACACCACGAACCAGTGTACCCGTATATCCAGCCTCTTCCCGGACGCCATATTGCCCTTGTGACTACTCACAAGAGCTATCCAATCGTTCGGTAGGTCGGCTGCTATAGTTCGTAAGGTTCTTAGGGTTCGACTTTGAAAATTGGAGAGAAAATCAATGACAAAAGGTGACAATCCACGGTTATGTGGCGGCACCTTCTTTGTGCTTGTGTTGCAGGCGCTAAAACAACGCGTTAAGGCAAGACAGCACTATAAAGGCGAGAGGGATGGCCTCTCTGATCCGGAAGTTCTGATCGGGCTGATTAAGGTAATCAATCCCGACTATCAGGAACCGAAGGAGGGTGCGCTGAAAGGAAAAACAAACGACTTCAAATCCTGCAAGACCTCGACCGGTCAGTATTTGCCATTTGGCGAGACACTGGAGATCGAGGCGTTTGATGAGCGCATCCGGAATGAGTATCAGGATGCACTGGGTGCGATGACGGAGTTCGTTGCGCTGTTCCTTGAAATCGGAACAAAGGTAAAGAAAGACGAAAGACTCGTGAAGGCGCTGATCGACCTGATTGAGCAGGACGACAGCATCAAGCAGGATGAGGGATTTTATATAGAAGAAACCGGTCAGAAAATAAAAAAGACCGCACTTGGCGGACTCGACGATGTCTGTCTCCCTGCATTCCTGCTGGGAGTATGGCACTATGTGGTTGTTTATAGAAAGGACAACAGCGTAGGCCGTGATACCTATGACATGTGGTGCCCGGAAAATGGCAGAGCGCCAAGAACATATTCTGGTGGCATGGGTAAGAGTATCACAAAGACAATAAATGTTCGTATGCCGGGAACAGCTCTATCCGAGGATGATGAGATATTCGAATTCGGAGACGAGGATGCAGAACAGCCATCAGATAAAGCAGAGGCAGATTATAATTTCGACTTTGGAGATGAGGATGCAAAAACTGGCACGCCTCCTCCCACTCAGCAGATCATAAATAATCCGCTGTTTATTTCGCAGACCGGAGACAACAGTAATGTCATCACGAATTACGGAACGATGAATTTGACACTGGGTAAGCACGGAGGTGGCTCTAATGAGTAATGAAATAAGAGTAATATCCGCTGCGAATCTTCCGGCAAACGGGAAGCCGCAATATTCCCAGAGTGGAAACGATGCTGTGATGATCCCGAACTACGGCACCATCAATATGCAGATTACGCAGCAGACTGCGTCAATGCCGTATTTCGGAGGAAATATCTATCTCCCGCCAAAGGTGGATCGGGAGTATTACAACATTTTCGTGCTTGCTGGTGAGGAATTCGACAGGCCATACATTAAGATTCCGCGTGACCGAGCCTTGAATCAATGCATGACACAGGAAACTATAGATAAGTTTGCTCCGATGACTGAGGAGAATCGCGATCAAATTAAAACCATGCCATCGCTATTTATGGCTGAGAACAATCAGTATGGCAAAGCAGATGAGAGCCAGAATGTGATCTACGGGTTTGTGCCCGATATAAAGGTCTACGACAATTACGTGAAAGTCTACTATTGCGGATACAAACTCGATGTTCCGCAGTGGAGACTGAACGAGTTGTTAGAGGAGCTTCAACTTGTAGGCAATGATAAATTCAACGAACTGAACCGGACTCACTGGTCAATCAAGCGCTGCGACCTGATTCAGGAGCTGCTTGAAGGCGGAGTCCAAATTCCCGTATTTACCATTGGGGACTCACATTGATGGAGGAAAGTACATGAGCAACGAAAACGAGAATATTACATCTGAAACAATACAAGAAGCAACACCAGAAAAATGGGTAAACCTTGAGGATATAGCTGAACACCTCAGCGTTAGTACGG
>CADAJM010000174.1 GCA_902788245.1 uncultured Eubacteriales bacterium
TATCATAGCTTTCGTGAATTTACAATAGCTGAAGGCTATTTTTTTACAAATAGTATGATAATTGTTAATATCCTGTCAATAAAAAATTTGTGCATAAATGCAAAAGGCGCACAAAAAGCAGTTTTCTCCGCTTAACAATGTACGCCGCGCTGATTATTCTTCATATAATTTAACGATTCCGTCCGACAGCTTTTCAATAAGTTCGAGTACAGGTTTTATACCGTTGTCGCAATACTTGAAATAGGTGTAATAACCGCCGTAAATGAGATACGACATCATCATACGGCTTTCAAGATTAGGCTCATAATCAGGATAAACACTGAGTATTACGGCTGTCAGCTCCTCCTCAAAGAGTGAAACAAAGCTACTGCTGCGGCTGCCCTCAAAAAGTATCTTTATCAGCTGTTCATTTGCCACAAATGAGTCCTCAAGGTCTTTGATAAAACGTCGGGTGTCGTGCAGAATATCCTCGGGATGCTGAATACCTTTGAGGCAATCTCTCACGACCTCTCGCTCAAGTGCGACTGAAAGGTCATAGATATCGCGGTAATGCAGGTAAAAAGTAGCTTTATTTATCTGTGCATTTTCAGCAAGTTCCTTAACAGTTATTTTTTCCGTCGGCTTTTTCGAGCGCAGTTTGATAAATGCGTTGATTATTGCACGTCGGGTTTTTTCAGTTCTGAGGTCCATAAGCAGTCTCCTTTGTAGACATTTTTAAACATCAGTCTAATATGCGACAAGTGTAGAAAAATGATGATTGAATTCTTTCACTTTTCATCATATAATATAATTATACTGCACAGTAAGTTGTCTGTCAATACAACTGTAAAAGGAGTTTTTTATGGACATCTATGGTTTTTACAAAGGCGAAGCATTTGAAGCTTACGAATACCTCGGAGCTCACCTCACCTCCAACGGTACCGTTTTCCGCACATATGCCCCTAACGCGTCAAAAGTTGCTGTAGTAGGCGATTTCAACAACTGGACCGACGAAGAAATGTCCCGAGTTGCGGACGGCAGATTCTTCGAGCTTGAATGTCCCGAGGCAAGGGAAGGTATGCGCTACAAATACCGCATCTACGACCGTAAGGGCAATTTCATCGACCACGCTGACCCTTATGGTTTCGGAATGGAAATGCGCCCTAACACCTGCTCTGTAATCAGACGATTCGACGGATACAGATTCAGTGACGGCAAATGGCTTGCAAAAAGAAGCGACTGCCGCGATAAACCGCTGAATATATACGAAGTACACCTCGGTTCATGGAAGCGAAAACCCGGAACTGTTCCCCACGAAAACAACGAACCTTCTCCGGATATTTCGTCTATGACCAGCGACGAAATTCGTGCACTTGAAGGCTGGTACACCTACTCTGAAATTGCAGAGATTCTGCCGGACTATGCTGCCGAAAACGGCTACACACACATCGAACTCATGCCTCTCGCAGAACATCCAAGTGACGAATCATGGGGGTATCAGATAACCGGTTTCTTCTCACCGACCGCAAGGTACGGAACCCCTCAGCAACTAATGGAACTCGTTGATAAATGCCACAGTAAGGGAATCGGTGTTATTATGGACTTTGTTCCTGTACATTTCGCCGTTGACCACTATGGTCTTACCGAATATGACGGTACCCGCCTTTACGAGTTTCCCGACGATGAAGCCACCTACAACGAGTGGGGAAGCCGCAATTTCATGCACTCGAAAGGTGAAGTACGTTCATTTTTGCAGTCTGCGGCAAATTACTGGCTCTCCGTGTATCATTTCGACGGTCTGCGAATGGACGCAGTACGCAATATGATTTACTGGAACGGTAAGGAATATCTCGGCGAAAACCGCTATGCGATACAGTTTCTGAAAGATATGACTCCATTGCATCAATAGGAGAAGTTTCTCAACAGAAGTACTTGGCCTTTGTCGTAGGCAGTGACCAACTCTGGCTGCCATCCAATATTACAGCAGATTATTATACGCTGAATTTTGTTCCAGATAATATCTGTACGATAGCCTTATCTACCAGTTTTGGCGTATCAGCGCTGCCGAAGAAGCAGTAACAGAAGAGCTGACA
>CADAJM010000175.1 GCA_902788245.1 uncultured Eubacteriales bacterium
ACTATTTCAGCAGTATCGAACAGTCGGTGGATACGGTTGCCAACTATGCTCAGAATGACCTTACTGAAGAGGATGACATCGATGCGCATATATCCAAAACAGAAAAGCTGTTCTCCACAGTCGCGCCGAACACAAAAGGAACTCTGACATACTACTACCGCGTAGCCCCTGAGATCGCAGATGGCGAGAAGGGGTTCTGGTACCAGAACTCCGGTATGGACGGAAAGGTATTTCAGAGCAGTGAACTGACTGAAATCGGCAAGTATGATCCGGATAATATTTCCCGTGTCGGCTGGTATTACATTCCGAAGGCGACAGGGGAGCCTGTATGGATCGAGCCGTATTTCAATGAAAATATGGGTGTCAGAATGATATCCTATGTAGTCCCTGTTTACAGGGGCGGGGAATTCTTCGGTGTTGTGGGCATAGACTTCAGCTATGACAGTCTGGTAGCCAACATGGAGGATATCGATGAATTCGATTCAGGATATGCTTTTCTGGCGAACAGAGACGGAGAGATAATCTACCACAGAGATCTTGAAACAGGCACACAGATAAGTGACTCAGTACCGGCCGAACTTCTTGCTTCTGCCGAAGACGGGAACGATTCAGTAATCAGGTACACTTACAAAGGTATCGAGAAGAGGGCGGCATCTGCAGAACTTGGCAATGACATGAAGCTCGTCGTGACTATAGATGAGTCGGAAGCCAGTGAAGGCCTGGACAGACTGCTCTCGATAGTTCTCGTATCAGCGGGAATCCTTGTTCTTGTATTTGTTTTTATCACTTCATGGCTTGTAAAACACATAACCAGACCGCTCAGCAATCTGACAGCAGCTGCTGCGTCTTTTGATGCAGGGGACTATAATGTTGAGCTCAAATACGATACGAATGATGAGATAGGAATACTCACTCATGCTTTCATGCAGATGAGAGACCACATCGTATCCCAGATAGGAAGTCTCAACACGATAGCGTATAAGGATGCCCTTACTTCCGTCAGAAACAAGAGTGCCATGGACGATTATATGGCACAGCTCGACACGCAGATAGAATCATGTACGGATGAGGAAAGACCGCATTTTGCCATCTGCATGCTGGACTGCAATAACCTCAAGGAGATAAACGATACATACGGACACGACAAGGGCGATCTGTATCTCAAGGCTTCATGCAGACTGATATGCGAAGTGTTCAGACACAGCGCAGTATTCAGAGCCGGCGGTGATGAATTCGTAGCTGTAATGCATAATACTGATTATGAAGCACGTGATGAGGTTTGCAGGACATTCGATGCAAGAGCAGCAGAGACTGACAGGGACGGAGCAGCGCCATGGGAAAGGATAAGTATTGCCAGAGGCCTCGCTGTATATGATCCGCAGACAGACACCTGCGCGGCCGATGTGCTGAAGCGTGCGGATGCAGAGATGTACGAATACAAGAAACACATGAAGGGAAATCACACTGAAGCTTGATTAAGCATGCATGCAGATGCTATAATCCCTTCAGAAATGGGGCGTTAGCGCAGCTGGGAGCGCGTCTGACTGGCAGTCAGGAGGTCACGAGTTCGAGCCTCGTACGCTCCACCATTCAAACCCTTGGAATTCCACAATGCCGTTAACTTAACAAAACAGGAAAGCATAGTTTTCTTTTGTTTCAAGGAATCGGTGCTATGGATTTCAGGCAAACGAAAAACGGAAGCACATAGGAATCGGTGCTATGGATTTCAGGCAAACGAAAAACGGAAGCACATTTACGACGAGTGGCTTCCGCTTTTTTCTTGCTTTGGACATAGTATTCCCTGAGACAGTGTTAAAAGCTCCGTTTATGAGTGTTGGAATATTTGGCATGCAGCAAGCTCTTGTTGCGCTCATAATGCCTGTAAGGTCTGACCGGTACGATGTTTTCACTTATCTCATCATACAAGCGTTGCATGAGTTCTGATTTAATATCCGGGTCATCTTCCAGGATGATGTAGATCAGATCGCTCTTCAGTAAACCTATGCACAAAGATCGATTTACAGCCATGCGATGCTTGTAATCATTTTGCAGGTGATCAGCCTGTTCCTGCTCTATGTCTCTGGCAATATCCTCAGCGACATTGCTTACATAGATCGTGCTGTATATATCCTGCGCCAGAAGAACCGGCTTGGTTCCTGTAAAGTTCTCCATCTGCAGACGGTCTTTTAGAGTCTCGTATGCTGTCTCTATTCGCCAGCGCAGTCTGTATAGTTCTCCGAAACAGTCTGCCGGAAATTCCTCTCTTGGCAAATTTGTCGCCAGAGTTTCATATGTTCCGGCATCCTTATCCAACCACACTCTTACCAGCCTGATCGTAAAGCTGTTGCGGCTTAGCATAATATCCTCATTGACAGTACCCATATGATTCGAGCGTCGTGATGTAGTCAGAACTATTTCAACATCTTCATCATCAGAGTCCATGGCAAGCTGCTCTTGCCGGAAATCTACTTTCTTTAGTCTGGCGACAAATTTTATGTCACTGTCGATCATGCGCATAAAGGCCGGGATAGAAGGATATCCGCGATCTAACGTAACAAGGAACGGCAGATCGCCTATGGTTTCAGACACATGTGAAAGTTGTTCCTCTGCAATTGCCATCTCATTGAACTTCACTCTGTTGATTGTAGAATCTATGATCATGCGGTTCAGCGCATCATACAGGCAGGCCAGACCAAGGGCGGCCTGCCGCTTCGTTCCTTTGCGGCTGGATGATCCGAATACTTCAAGTGTCTCGGGCGTTGTCGGTATGTTCACATTCGATCCGTCTGCCGCAAGCACAAGGTATCCATTGAACGTATAGAGCTCTGCTTCAGGGTCTTTATAGAAGTTCCGGTTATGGAATTGGTAAAGATATTTGATCGCCTCCGGATTGAGCTTCATTCGCTGCTTCAAATAACCCGGCTTCGATATCTGAGTTCCTGGATGAGAAATGTTCATATAGCCACGCAGCTCCATTTTCAGAGTCAGGCCTTTCCTGTTGATCATTGAAAAGACGAGGTCACTTACCGGCATCTTGCGATTGCGGACGAATACATTCGCTCTGTTTCCACGACACATGTCAGTGAATTGCTCAGAGTGGATCATGTCTGTATCCGTTATGAATCGTCCGCCGGAATTTCTCACTACGATACCTCTGCTTTATTCATCATCATAAACAAGACGAGGCTTCTTCCTGGCGTAGGCGATCTGATCTTCAGTTACAGGGCCTAGATTTGCCTTAACTGTCTGCACTACCTTGCCATCGATTCGTTTGTTTTCGACGAGACTGGCATAGTACCGTTTCTCACCCTTATATGTTTTTGTAAGTATCTTGATAAACATGCCAACCTCTTTTCTCACTACAAGTATAGCATATTTAACAAGAAAATAGTGAGAAACTTACAGAAAATTTCTCACTACTCTTAAGTTAATGACATTGTGAAATTTCAACGTTT